>NZ_JBHZAV010000123.1:0-27646 GCF_042754445.1 Embleya sp. NPDC059213 | reverse complement strand
GCCATGGATTGCGCTCGCCCTGATCCTGGCGGGTACGGGCGTGGCGGTGGCGGCCCGCCGTACCGGGTTCCCGAGACTGTCGAAGGACCGGCGGGCCGACGGCGGCACCCGGAGCGGCGACCATGCCGTCGGTCATCGTGCGCGGCGGCCACCACGTACGGCGGCCTCCACTACGACGACTCACCTTCCGTGTGGACGGAAGCCGTGCCCGTCCGTGCCGCGTGTGGCGTGTCCGCGGCGGAGCGGGCGGTTGGTGGGTCAGTGCATGGCCGGCCCGGCCGGGCCTCGACTGCCGGTCGGCATGCTCACCCGGGCGCCGAGGCGTTCGGTCATCGCCGCGCCGAGCGGGGCGGCCACGACCGAGTCGACCGCTCCGGCGAGTTCGGTGTGCAGGTGGTCCGCTCGGGCCGCACGCATCGCGTCGAGCCCTTCCTCGATCGAGGTCGAGGCTCCCGTGACGGTGAACAGATCCAGGAACGCCTCGTGGAAGAGGGCGGAAGCCGGATGCGTTCGAGCGGCCGACCCGGCGTGCACTCTCCGGCGCCACTCACCGAACAGAGCTTCTCCCTGGCGTTGTTGCAGGGTGGTCAGGGAGAAGAACGTCTCGCCGAGTGGGCCCCAGGTGGCGGCGATCCGAGTCCTGACCAAGTCTTCCGACGTGAGCTTGATGCGCAGCACGCGATGTCCTCCCGGGTGATCCGAAGGTCATCCTTTCCGCCCGCCTCGGACCGCGCCAAGGCGCTTTTGCGACAGGCACTTCGGCGACGGCCGAAAGGGTTTCGGCCCCGGAGGGCCTCGCTGCCACGATCTGTTCCGAGGCGAACAGCACGGCCCGGAAGGCCGACCTCGTGCCGCCAAGCACGCCGGCGGGCACGGTGAAGGGATCGACCCGAGGAGAAGGGAAACCCACGAAACATGTGTTTCGCACGGTGGAACCGCTGTTCGCCTGCCGGCTCCCGCTGCGGCCCGAACCGCCAGTGGCCGCAGCCGCACGGTAGACCGCGTCGGCCGGGGCGTGAGAGCGGCGCCCCGACCGAGACGGGCGTCATGACCAGCCCGGAAGCAGTCACCATCTCCATCGGAGATCCGCCACAGGATCACGTCGAAAGGACACCACACAGATGTCGCGTGCTCGCAAAATCCTGACGCCCCTGGCCATGACCATCGCGGCGGGAACTCTCGCCGCGAGCGGCGCAGCCTCCGCGGTGGCGGCAGGCCCTGGGGCATCCGCCGCGCCGTCCGGAACCGCTTCTGTTGCGTCGTTCTCCGGCTGTGCCTCGTTGACCAGCAACGCCAACGGCAGGGCACAGGTGAAGAACATATGCAACCACACGGCCAACCTCACCGTCTCCGGCGATTGGGACCCTGCCTGCCAGAGCGTCGGGGCCGGCAGGTCCACCACATTCACCTGGAACTCGACTAAGGGCCGGGCGGAATACGCCTACGAATGCTGATGTGTCGCAACCGGGTACTCGGCTCCACGAATCCGGCGAGGTAGCCCTCGACGCAGGTCTTCGAGGACCAGAGCATCCGAATCCCGCCGGCCTTGAAGGCCCCTGCCGCGACATTGCGGCAGGGGCATTCACCGTGCCGCCTGGTCGTACATTCCCTTCCTCAACTCCACGGCCACGACAGTTCCGGCCTGCGCTCGAGGCGCCCGGCAAGCCTCTACTCAGGCGTGATCAGCCTTCGATGACACGAAACCGCGCCCGTCGAGGTTCGACGACATCGCTCAAGGTTCGATGACATGGGACAGCCCGACCCGTCGGAGCGGGGCGTTCCGGTCCACCGCAGTGTCGTGGGGGCGCTCGTGGACGGCTTCCCGGGTTCGGTGGGGCCCTTCCGACCGTGGCGGGGGCCGGTTCCGTCACGGTCGGGGGCGGTCAGGTGGGTGATCTGGGCGTGGACGGAGCGGTAGCGCAGCAGGAGT
Organism: Embleya sp. NPDC059213; assembly: GCF_042754445.1. Lineage (NCBI taxonomy): Bacteria > Bacillati > Actinomycetota > Actinomycetes > Kitasatosporales > Streptomycetaceae > Embleya > Embleya sp. NPDC059213. The sequence continues at coordinate 25,716 of NZ_JBHZAV010000123.1, read as the reverse complement.
TGCGGGGTGCCCTCGGCGGCGGTGCGCACCAGGCGCCCCAGGTACTGCCGGGCTCGTTCGACACAGCCCGCAGAAAACCGCGCCCGCGGCATCGAACCGCGCCACGACACAACGATGAACGAACCGCCACCTCGCCGCCGATCGGCGTTCGGGACGTAGGAGGCGGATTCCCGACAGGACGACGGCAACGGGCGAAGCGACCGGCCCCACCGCCCGCCCGGTGAGTCGGGACCGCCACCGACTTCGCGGCCTCCGCCGCCGCTGCACCGCGTCGGTGGTTCTATCGGCCGTTCGGGTCGGGGTCTCGGGCGAAGGGTCGGTCGGTGCGGCCGACCCGGTGGGTGGTTTCGTGGGGGGGGTGACGGTGGCGTGGAAGTTCCAGAGCCTGGGCCGTTGGACCTGTTCCCACGCCACCAGGGCGTCGTGGACCTCCCGCGTCAGGTCGCGAGGCCCGAACCGGTCGACGTCGGCGCTCACCCGGTCGGGGGGTGCGGACGACGGCCCAGGAGGTGCCGGCGGTGTCGCCCAGCCAGAGTGTGCGGCCGTGGCCTCGGTCGGGTTCGAGGAGGTGGTGGACGTCGGGGACGCGCAGGGAGATCGCGAATCGGGCGTGGACGTCGTCCAGGGCGTCGACGTCGAGCGCGGTCGTGTCCCAGGCGGAGCGTTCCCACGCGTCGTCGGTGAGCAACGCCGCGGGGTCGAAGCGGGGGCGGCGTCGGCCGCGGGTGGGCATGAACGTGGGTGGACCCGTTGCCTCGGGGACGACTCGGAGGCACCGGATGTGTTTCGTTCTCGCGTGCCCGGCGGGACCGGTCGATCGGATCGAGCGACACCGGCCGCGACCGGGGTCATCGCGGGCGCGGGGGGACGCTGAGTGTGAGGTGGTAGTAGCCGGTGGGTTCGAGTTCGCCGATGGGGGCGCCGTCGGCTTCCACCCAGGCGTGGGCGCGGAAGGGGCTGGTGCGTACACCGGTGCACCAGGTCGGCCAGGTGCCGCCGAGGCGGCACAGCAGTGTGGTGGCCAGGGAGCGTTGCAGGCAGCCCCGCCCGGCGCAGCGGAGGCTGACGGCGACGACGGCGTCGCGGGCGACCCGGGCCTGGGTGGAGGTGGCCGGGGTGGCGCCGGTGCGGGCCAGGAGCAGGGTGGTGCGGATGCTTCGGGGTGGGAGGGCGGCGAGTACGTGGGCTGCGGCGACGGCCAGGCGGGCGGCGACGCTCCGGCGCCAGGTCAGGGGGTGGCGTTCTTCGAGGGCGCTCGGGGTGGTCATGGGGTGGCCAGCTTTTTCTTGCGCAGGCTGTCGAGCAGGGCCGTGACGTCGGCTGCGGCCTGTTCGAGGGTGATGCTGTAGCGGTCGCTGAGGAGTGCGGCGGCCTGGTGGGCGGTGGCGCCGTTCAGGAGGGCTCCCAGGACCAGGGTGCCGGTGGGGTTGAGTTGGAAGTAGCGGCCGCGGCGCTCGTCGAGGAGCACGGTGCCGTGTTCGGTGGGGGTCGGGATCACGTTGGGTCTGAGGGCGAACGTCACGGCGCTCCTTGGGTGGCGGCGAGCGGCGGCCGGTGTGGGAGGGGCAGCTCACGGAGCCAGAGTTCGCAGGCCAGGGTGGGTTCCAGGGCGTTGAGCGGGCGGACGGTGGGATGGTCGCCGAGCAGGGTGGCGCGTACGGCGGTGTCGTCGATCAGGCCGCGGTCGGCCAGGGCGGAGTGTTCGAAGAGGCTGAGCAAGGTGGCGCGGTGGCGGCGCAGCCCGTTGTAGGCGTCTTCTCCGTATTCGCCTTTCGTTGCGCGGCCGAGGAGTTCGTCGGGCGCCAGGCCGCGCATGGCTTCGGCGAGAAGGGGTTTGTAGCGGTCGGGGGTGCTGCGGTGGTCGGGACGTACGGCCAGTGCGGATTCGATCACGCGGTCGTCCAGGTACGGTGCGGCGAAGTCGATGCCGTGCGCGGCCGTGAGCCGGGCTGCGTAGCGGATGGCGGCTCCGGCCTGCCGTACTCGCTCCAGGGTGCTGTGGGTCCCCCGGTCCGGGGCCAGGGGTACGGGGTGTTCGGCAGCGACCCGGTGGGTGTGGGCGCGGACGGTGCGCACCGCCTCCGGGGTGGCCCAGCCGGGCATGCGCAGTGGGGGTGTCCATCCCAGGGCGGGGCGGAACGGCGGGGGTGCCGGGGCGGTCAGGTGCCGGGCGCTGTCGTCGAGCCAGGCGGGGAAGGTGCGTGAGTCGGCCAGGGCGCGGGCTGTGGCGTGCGGGGGCCAGTGGGCGAGGGCGCCATGCCCGCGGGCGTGCCGCAGGGCGAGGAGGGGGTGGGAGCGGGCCAGGGTGTGCAGGTACGCAGGCGACGGAGTGAAGAGTTCGTCGCCGCCGTGCCCGCACAGGTGCAGGTGGGATCCCCGGGTGGCGACCTGGTGGATGATGTCGGCGAACCAGGCGCCTGCCCGTACCCACGCCGGGGGGCCGTCGCGCAGGACGAAGCCGCCGGGGCGGTCCAGGTCGGCGTACATCGTCGGCGCCTGCTCGTGGTCGAGCAACAGGTGTGTGGCTCCCGGGAGTCGGTCGCCGAGGTGACGGGCGAAGGCCATGTCGTCCCCGCCGGGGTCCAGTTGGGGGGCGCGAACGGTCAGTAGGGTTCCCGGGTGGCTGTCGGCGGCGAGGCAGGTCAGCGTGCCCGAGTCCATGCCGCCGGACAGGTCGCTGCTCGTGATGCCGTCCGCCGCGGCGGAGACGCGGGTGCGGACCGCCTCGCTCAGGGCCTCGCGCATCCGAGCGGCGCCCTCCTGGAGGGTCAGTTCCGCCGGGGGCGGGTGCCACCAGCGCGTGATGCGGACGGTGCCGTCGGGGGCGAGCAGCAGCCAGCAGTCCTCGGGGACCTGCCGTACTCCCCGCCATACCGGGCGCGGGCTCAGCGGGTGGGGTGCGAAGGGGGTGAGCAGACGCAGCGCCAGCGCCTCTTCGTCCACGCCGGCGCCGGTCAGTCCGGCCAGAGTCGCCGGCCGGTCCGAGGCCACCGGTGTGCCGTGAACGTCGGCATGGAAGACCGCCCGGGTCCCCGAGAGGGTTCCCTGGACGCGGACGTGGCCGTCGAGGGAGGCCACGAGATGGGCGCTGCCGGGAAGCCGCCGGGCCAGGGCGTCGAGCCCGGCCGCGTCGCGGGTCCGGGCCAGGGCCCGCTCCGCTTCGCCGGCGTCGAGCGGGCAGTGACCGATCAATGCCAGCCGGGTGCGTCCGACCGCGGCCGTCGTCAAGGTGCCGGAAAGGCGGCGGCCGACCAGCCACGGCCGTCCCGACGCGTGTGCCAGCACGCGCCCACCGTCCGCGACCAGGATCCGGGCCGCGGCTGCCGCGTTGTCACAGTCCGGCAACACGACGAACCCTGCCTCGACCGACAACGGCCTCTCGCGTTCTGGGCCCGGATCCTCGCCCGCCCGCCTGGACACGGCTGACACGGTCCGATCAGGCCGTTCGTTCCAGGATGAACTCCAGGAGGTCCCCCTGCTGGCCGAGGGTTACTTCGGCGAACCCGCCGACCTCCACCACCTCGGGCGCCACGTACACCTGCTGCTCCGTCGCATTCTCGTATCGCTCCATGACCGGCTCCTTCCGAACTGCCCGGAGCCCGAAGCCAAGACGGGCCGTCCGAGCAAAAACGATTGCATAACCAACTTACAATATAGGTACATTTAGCGCATTTCGTCGTTGATGCATTTCTGCATTGCTTTGTGCGAATTCGCAGTGGTGGTTGGTATGTGGGCGGTGATGTTGGGTGGGGTGTTGCAGGCGGGGTGAGAACGTCTCGTGGCCGTCCGGGCCGGGGCTGCGGGCGTCCGGCCTGGGGTTGTCGCGGTTTCGTCCGGAACACCCCGGGTGTGGCACATACCCTCTCCGTCTCAAGGCCCGGATCGTGCGCTCCGAACCCGGCGTACCGGACGACGGCCGCACGATCGTCGCCCCACGCGCTCCGGACGACCCGCCGGCCGCCGACATCCCGCGACCCGCGAAACCGACATCGTCCCCTTCCGGCCCGACGGGCGATATCCGAAGCGCAGGACTCCCGGGCCGTACCTCGTGCTGCGCGAGAGGAGTCTGCCGCCGTGGACGATCGGGCGTCCCCGCCGGACCCTCCACACCCGTACTCGGAAACGCCCGGGCTCCGGGTTCACCCCCCAGGCTGAACGCGTCGACGGGGATCCCGGACGTCCGACCGGGCATGGCGTCGGGGTCCCCGATCAGCATGCCGATCTCGGTGTGCATGTCGAGGGCGAAGGCCGGCGGCACCAGGTCGTGGACGGGATCCGCGCCGACGGCGGCGGCGATCTCCCCAAGCGTCAGCGGGCCGGACGTGGTCGCGAACAGTCGCAGGGGCCGTCGTGAACAGCGGCTTGCGGTGGAAGTCCTGCTCGCTCGCGCAGGGTCAGGACGGCTTGGGGGCCTCCCATGTGCCTGTCATCGTGCGCAGTGTCGTGTTGAAGGGGGCGTCGTGCGGCCACACGAGCGATCCGGGGTCCCGGGTCTCGGCCGTGCGCGCGGCCGAGGACGTGCGGGGCGCCGGGCCGGCAGCCCGACCCGTCCCACGAGGCGCTCAACCGCTGAGCCCGTCCGCAGCGAGCGCCGGCCCGAACTCCCTTTCCACCACGGCGCGTCGGCACCCGTCGGTGGGCACCTGTGCGACATGCACCCGGTTCGTCGCAAGGCCCGTTCCTCGGCACGGTGTCCGGGCAGAGATCGGTTCGTGGCACCGGTCCGTGCCTCCACGTCGGGATCACGATCCATCGTCGGCAGCCCTCAGGGCCCTCGTGATCCGGGCGGTCGTGCCGGTGCCGCCTGCGTTCAGAACCTGTGACAAAGACGCGGAAAAGTCATCGTAGACACCTGGAGTGTTCTACATTCCGAAGCCGTGATCGACCTCTGTGTAATCGCTCTTGCATGCGGACGGCGCATTCGGAAACCCCCCGAATCGGTCTGATAGCTGAACTTGGAACCACATCCGAAGCCATGGGTGAAACCCTCTTCAAGAAGTACGCTTCGGGAAAGCGGAACGCGCGCGACTCGCTTTTCGTTTCACGGGCTTCGGGAAACGCTGCACACAAACGGAGTGCGGCTCTTCCATTCTTTGCGTGAGTGATTGTCTTGACGGTGCTTGCGCTCGAAGGTTAGTGTTCCGATTCGACGAATTCGAAATCGTCGAAAACACGTGGGGGTCCCCTCGCGTGCCGTAGTGGACTCCGACGCAAGGAGGGAACCATGAACGAGAACATTAGAAATACCGACAATCCGAGCCTCGCCGGACTGGCGCAGACCGAGCTGGACAGCCTGTTGGAAAACGCCGGCCCGGCGTTGCGGCAGGCGCTGGAGCGCACGTATCTCGGCCGCGGCTCGAAGAGTTGCGGTTTCGGTTCCTTCATAGACGCCGATCTCTAGATCGACCTCGTTGCGGATCGGGTGGGCCTCGGAGCGGGCATGCTGCCCAGACTTCCGAGGCCCACTCGCTCCACAAGAAGCATGAAGTGTTTCGAGTGGGGGAAATGAACACCTCGCGATACCTGCCGACGGAATCCGGAGCGGGAAACGATCGACTTCGAAAACCGCTTCCGTTCAACGAGTTCATTCTCAAGATACACAGTCGCTGCAATCTCGCCTGCGACTATTGCTACATGTATGAAATGGCGGATCAAAGCTGGCGCGCCCAGCCCGGGACCATGTCCGTCGAAACCGTCGAATCCACGTGCCGGAGTATTTCCGAACACATCGCGACACATGCGATACCCGCCGTCGGTGTCGTGCTGCACGGTGGCGAGCCGCTCCTTGTGGGACATCGCACACTGAACGCCATCGCCATGAAGCTGCACGAGCACCTGGCCCCGCTCGCGGAAGTGCGTCTGGGCATCCAGACCAATGGCGTGCTGTTGGACGAGGAATTCCTGCGCATCCTTCGTCGCTGGCACATAAAGGTAGGGGTCAGTGTCGACGGGCGGGCAGCCGACCACGACCGGCACCGAAAATACCGGAACGGAAAGGGCAGCTACGTCGATGTCGAAAGCGGACTTGAAATTCTCCGCCGGCCGGAGCATCGAAGCCTGTTCTCCGGGATTCTCTCGGTCATCGACGTGGCACACGACCCGGTCGGTACCTACCTGAGCCTGGCGAGCTTCGATCCGCCGGCGATCGATTTCTTGCTCCCACACGGAAATTGGAGCGGCCCACCCCCGGCCAGGGGCGACGATCCGCAGCTCACCCCATACGCCGACTGGCTGATCTCGGTTTTCGATGTGTGGTACGGCGCCGAGGGAGCGCCGCGCATCCGGCTGTTCGCCGACATCATCGAAACCATGCTGGGCGGCGAGGTCGCCTCGGAGACCGTCGGTCTGGCTCCGGTCCGATTGGCGGTGGTGGAGACCGACGGCAGTATCGAACAGGTCGACGCGCTCAAGTCGACCTTCCCGGGAGCCACTGAACTCGGGTTACGGGCTCGCCGGGACCCACTGTCCGAGGCCCTGCGACACCCGGCGATCGTGGCCAGGCAGACAGGTGTCGACGCGCTGAGCCCGGTGTGCAGGAAATGTCCCATAGGGCTCGTCTGCGGAGGCGGACAGTACACACATCGATTCAAGGAGGGGTCGGGCGGATCGGGGTTTCTGAACCCGTCCGTCTACTGCCCGGACCTCCTGAAACTGATCTCACATATTCTGCGACGCGTCGGCTCCGAACTGTCGCCTTGGGTCGTTCCGGGGGATTCATGAAATGTATCAAGGAAATGGAATCCGGAGTTGCTGAACTGGGCTCCGGATACGGTGGAAGAACGCTCGTCCAGGCACTTCTCGCCGGGCAGACTACAAAACGGATCGCCATGCTCGCGGCTCTGGCGGAGGAGATCCGCGGAACGCATCCGCAGGATGCGCACAAATCGGGTTTCGAGCACGCCTACCAGCTACTGACCACGCTCGACAGGGATCGACCGGAGATCACCCGGAGTCAACTCCTCCATCCCACCACCGGAGCCTGGTTGGCCTCCTGTATGCGCCGTCTCCGCGCCGAGGCACCTCCCGCGGACGGCACGATGTGGCCGGATCTGGGATATCTCGGCTGGCTGGCCTCGGCAGCCGCAATCAGAGCCGGCATTCCCGCCTCGATACCCGTAGTGGTGCGTGACGGCAACGTCATGTTGCCCATGCTGGGACTCGCGCGCGTCGCCCCGGGAGGCTCGAGTGGGACGGGCGTCCTGCATTGGCACGAGGATTCCTCGCTGGAGATCGAATTTCGGTCCGAATCTCTGCGGATCACCGATCTCGACGCCGGAGACCGGGACGACTGGGCGCCGTCGGCAAGAATCGAGCTTCGGGGTCGGGATTCCTTCGACGTCGTTATCGACGATCTCGACCCGTTCCGTGACCTGAGCGACCCGTACCTTCGGCGCGAGGGGGTGCGAAACCCGCCTCGATTGTCGGCGCAACAAACTGTCCGATGGAGCGAGACGCTGGCCTTCGCCTGGCGATTAATGGAGCGGGACTACCCGGCCTACGCCACGCCCATTTCCATCGCCTTCCGATCACTTGTACCACTTTCGGCGGAACCGGTGATATCCGGGGTGAGCAGTACGTCGAGCGATGCCTTCGGTTGTATATCGGCGACGTCGCCGCACGGCGGCCATCAAATGGCGTTGACCCTCGTCCACGAGTTCCAGCACGCGAAACTGGGCGCCCTGACCGACTTCGTGGAGCTGTGTCCGGACAGGTCCGAGGCGAAATTCTATGCCCCGTGGCGCGACGACCCGCGTCCGATCGGTGCGCTGCTCCAAGGCACGTACGCCCATCTCGGCGTCACGGAATTCTGGCGCGTCGATCGGATGCGGCGCCCCGAATCCGAGCTGGCGCGGGTGGAGTTCGCTCGATGGCGGACGCAGGTGGAACGTGCGATCGCCGAACTGCGGGGCTCGGGCCTCCTCACGGAACACGGGTCGGTATTCGTCGAGGCTGCTTCGACCACCCTCGCACCCTGGCTTCGGGAAGAAGTGTCCGACGTCGCCGAGGAGATCGCCCATGATTCGGCGTCCGTTCACCGGGTGGCGTGGTGCGTACGCAATCGTCGCGTGCATGCCGACGCCCTCGCCTCCCTCGGTTCGCTGTGGACGTCCGGAGTCGAACGGAGCGTCGAACTTCCGCCGAGTCGTCTCGTGGTCCCCCACGACGAGCTCCGACAGCGAAGTCGCCTGCTGCCCACCTACCTCAAAATTCTGAGCGACGCCTCGCCGGGACGCGGGCACGACGACATCTTCCGGGACTGTCCGAAAGCGGACCTGGCCTATGCGAACGCCGACTACGCCGCAGCCGAGGAACTCTATGCGCAGGAGATAGCGGCGAACCCGATGTCGGGACAGTCCTGGGCCGGCCTCGCGCTCACGTTGCAACGAACACGCACGGCCGCCGAGGTCTCGGCCCTGATGGAGCGCGGCGAACTCGTGGCCCAACTCTACGCCGCGGGCTCAACAGCGGGATTCGACGTTCGACCCACGGACCTCGTGCTGTGGCTGTCCACCGGCGGGAAGCCGTGAGCGGGGGACCGGCCGGCGTCGTTCGCAATCGCGATTTCCTGTTGCTGTGGAGCGGGAACGGCCTCTCGTTGATCGGTTCATTCGGGGCCCGAGTGGCATATCCCATTCTTGCCCTCGAAATCTCGGGCTCGCCGGTCCTGGCCGGCTGGGTGAGCTTTGCCGTATCGATTCCCACACTGCTGTGCTACGTGCACGCCGGCGTCGTCGCGGACTACGCGAACCGCAAAAGGACGATGTTCCGCTGCCAGTTGCTGGGGGCGACCGTCTCCGCCGCCCTGACCCTGTGGATAGTGTTCGACGGGGTCGCGTTGCCTGCCGTGCTGGTGACGGCCGCTCTCCTGGAGGGCGTCATATTCTCCTACTTCAGCCTTGCCGAGGTAGCGGCCATCCGTGACGTCGTCCCGGAGGCCCAGCACGCTTCGGCGTTCTCGCTGTACGAGATGGAGCAGCCTGCGGCGATTCTCCTGGGGCGCTTGTCCGGCGCGGCGTCGGTCGGCTGGATCCGTTGGTTCCCGTTCGCGGCCAATTTTCTTTCCTACGTCGTCTCCGCCGGATTTCTCGCCGGCATTCGAAGCGAGAAGATCTCTCGGGTATCACCGCGCCCCGCCACCGAGGATTCCTTCCGGAGCAGCGTACGAGCAGGGTTCTCATGGGTCCTCGGCTCCCGCTTCATCACTGTCTCGACCGTACTGACCGGAGTGACCAACGTCGTCTTCCAGGTGACCATCCTCCTGTTGATCGTTCAGGCGCAGCAGGAGAGATGGCCGGGCTGGGTGATCGGAGTCGTCCTGGCCGCGGCCGGGGTCGGCGGCACGCTGGGCGCCGTGGCCGCGCCTTGGATCACCCGACGCTTTTCGCCGTATTCGGTCTATCCGGTCGCGCTCTGGGCGTGGGTGGTGGCGCTCCTGCCGATGGCCTTGACCACGAATCCGTTCATACTTGCCGTCGCCTGGTGCGCCGTCGGTGCGGTGGGCACCGTGATCGCGGTCCTGAACACGCTCAGTCGAATCGATCTCGTGCCGCCGGAAGTGCTGGGCCGAGTGATCGGAATCATCTCGCTGATCACCAGCGGTGCCATACCGCTGGGCGCCGCCCTCGGTGGCTACCTGTTGGCGGGGTGGAGCACGGGAACCGTGGCCTGGACCCTGCCCGTCACCGTGGCCCTTCTCGCGCTCGTCGGCGGCATGTTGCTTCGACACGCGCGCAAAGCGGACGAACCGGGATTCGCCGGCTCGCCACGTCCGGAAAGCGGCGACGCGGCAACACCGGTCGAGAGTGGGGAGGTTCGATGACGCCCACCCATGCACCCGACGCACCCCCGACGCGCGCTGGGGAACTGCTGGCCGCATACCACGACATGCGCAGCGACTACGGCCCGATTCACGCCCGTGCGACCGCGGACCTGGGTCGAAGACTGCCGACCGACCACCCGTTGCCGGCCTATCAGGTCTCCACGCCGGGCCCATTGCGGGCGCTCATCTCGCTCGACGCGCCCGAGATCGCCTTCCTGGAGGATCCCAGGGATTGTCCTCCCGAGGGTCGATCCGATCCGTGGTCGTTCCTGTGCGAGCAACTCGACCACTGGGCGGGGCTCGGGTCGACGCGACAACTGCGCGTGGCGCGGGTACTCGCTCGGCTCGGGTTCTGGCAACTGCTCACCGAGATCGTCGATCCTCTCGACGGTGATCCGTCGAACCTCGAGGTGTGCCGCCTGGCACAGGTGCGCGACAGCGCGTTCCTGAGGATCGGTGTCGACCCGACGGGCGCGGCGACGCGAATCCGGGAGTCGACCACCCGACTGACCGATGACGAGACGTTGCCGGCGAGCACGAGAATCGGTGCCGCGATCAATCTGCTCGTCGGCCACGCCCGCGCGGCGTCCGAGATCGCCGCCGTCGACCACTGGGGGCGACGGGCCACCGCACTGTTCGAGGCGACGGACCCGGCACGGTTGAGCGCGATCCTGCGCAGCGCGTACTGGCGGGGATTGAGCTTCGTTCCCTTTCTCCACGGAGACCACGGCTCGACCCGGGACATGCTCGACGCCGCCGAGGAGAACGCCGTCACCGCCGTCGCGGCATCGGCCGACCCCGGGCAGGTCGAGGGCATTCCGGCCGCGGAGAACATGCATCTGCTCCTTGAGACCAGGGGACGCGCCGCCTGGGAATCCGGCGACATCGACGCGGCCGAGCGCTACTACCGCGCCCTCGTGGCGCACGACGAGCTCGACGCCAAGGTCCACGTCCGACTCGCCGACCTCCTGGCCCGAACCGACCGCGTCGCCGAGGCACGCGAGTGCTACCTGAGGTCGGCCCACCTCGGGGCGCCCCACACCCTGTACGCGCGAACGCAGGTGGCTCGCCTGGCAAGCGGCAGCCACGACGGCACGGTGCGTCTGTAGGACCCCGCGACCGGACGGGCCGAGCGCGCCCTGACCGGGCATCGGGACGGGGTCCGCGCGTGGCTCGCCACGGCGCCGGCATACTGGGCCACGAGCCCGACGACGCGCACCCACGTGCCACGGCTCCCGTCTCCGCTACCGAGGCCGAGCCGCTTCCGGTGCTCGGCGCGCGAACTCGGTCGGGGTTTGGCCGTATTGGCTCCTGAAGGCTCGGGTGAAGTGGCTGCTTCCGGCGAAGTGCCAGTGGGCGGCGAGTTCCGAGATGCTCGGCCGGGTCGTCGATGTGCGGAGTTCGAGCCGGGCCTGTTCGAGCCTGCTGTGGCGGATGTACCCGGCGACGCTCTTCTCGGCCGCCGCGAACGCCCGGTGCAACGTCCCTACGGAGACGCCGAGTTCACGGGCCAACATCGACGGGGAGAGAGATCCGGGTCGGCGAGCCGGCTGCCCACGAGGCCCTTCGCCGCCCGGCCCGGGGCGGGGCCGAGGCGGGGTTCGGCACCGTCGACCTGCTGCCGCAGTACTCCCTAGGATCTGCCCGGACCGAGAGCCCGCCCGAGCCCCCGGCGCAGTCCTCCGGATTCGCCCTCGCCCATCGGTCGGTGAACCCGGGACGGACTGCCGTCGGCCGCTGGGCGTGGCGTTCCCATTCGTCCAAGACCGCGAAGGCGGTTTCGGGCACTCTTGTCGATGTCCGCCCGCCGGCGAGCAGTCCTCGCTGCCCTCCCCGGCCTGTCTCACCAGGAGTCGCCCATGTCCATTCGCCGCGTGATGCCCGATTTTCCATCACAGGCCATGGCGGAGAGTCGGGACTTCTACGGTCTCCTCGGATTCGAGGAGGTGATGAATCAGGGCTGGGTGATGACGCTCGCCTCCTCTTCCAATCCCACGGCACAGGTCACCTTCATGACCCACGACAAGACCGCGCCGGTCGTCCCCGACGTGAGCGTCGAGGTCGACGACGTGGACGCGGTCCATGCGGCGGTACGGGCGAGCGGCGCGGAGATCGTGCACCCGTTGCAGGACGAGGAGTGGGGAGTACGCCGCTTCTTCGTCCGCGACCCCAACGGCCGAGTTGTCAACGTGCTGAGCCACCGGTGAGTCGTGGGTGAGCCGCCCCTGAGTCCCGGCCCCGCGCCACCCGTGAACGCGCCGAGGCGATCTACCCGGGTCTGCGGCGCGAGGGTCCGGGACCGGGACCAGCGCAAGGGAAGGGCGTAGCGCCGCTCGCCGGCGAGCGGCGACTTGCCTGTGTGGCTGGGCTGCACGCGGCGGGAGCCGCCTTCCTCGGGCAGGCGGGTCATCACCGCTGCCGGGGCTCCGCGGGATCGTGCGTGACAGAGGTCGCGCAGCAGTGCGATCTCGGCTCCGCGGTGCAGCAGGGTCGCGGATTGTCCGTGGCGGTTCACTCGGACGAGCGATGGCGGACTCCAACTCCCTTATGTACCAGTGGAGTTATGACGAACTCGCCGCAGCGCAAAGCCTCTCCACGTGATTTGTCCGACGCCCGCTGGGCACTGGTGGAGCCGGTCCCGACCGCGTGGCGGGCCGAACGGCAGAAGACTTCGCTCGGCCTCGGCGGCAGGATCTCCGACCTGCGGGAGATCATGAACGCGATCCCGTACGTGAACCGGACCGGGATGCCTGGCGCTACCTTCCGCACGACTTCCCGCGCCACACCACCGTGTTCGCCCCCTTCGGCGCCCGGACGGCGGACGGCACGATCGAGCGGCTCGGCGTCCGACTCCACCGCCTGATCCGCGAGAAGGAAGGCCGGCCGGCCGGGCCGACCGCCTGCGTGATCGACGCGCAGAGCATCAAGACCGCTCCCGGCGTGCCCACCGCGACCCAGGGCGTCGACGCGGCGAAGAGGATCGTCGGCCGCAAGCGCAGCATCGTCGTCGACACCCCGGGCCTTCTCCTGCTCGTCACGGTCACCGCCGCGGGCGTCTCGGACAACGACGCCGGAAAGCAACTCCTCACACGACTCGCCGCCATCCACTCCACGATCACCAAGGCCCGGGTCGACACCTGCTGCAAGACCCAGGCCGTCGAACACGGAGCGAAGCTTGGCATCGACGTCGACGTCGTTCCGGGAAACCCACCGGTCAAGGGCTTCCCGGTCGTTCCCCGGAGGTGGGTGGTCGAGCGCAGCTTCGGCTGGATCATGATGCACCGCCGGCCGGCCCGCGACTACGAGATCAGCCCCGAGCACTCCGAAAGCATGATCCGCCTCGTCATGATTTCCAATCTCGCGAAGCGGGCAACCGGCGAAAGCACCATAACCTGTCACAATCCATCAACTATCACTCAGGCGAGCGAGACGTCCTCTGACGGTGGTGGCGGGCAGGGTGTTCGCGGAGATCCACGCCGGCTCCGCCGCGGCCCGGTGGATTGGCGGCGCGACTACGACAGCCTCTCCTACAAGGTCTGCGACCCGCCTCCGGAGGTGACCCGGGGTGTCCTGGAAACCGTCGGCCCCGCACGTCGGCAGGCAGGCCACGTCGGGCTCATTGCCAGGCGCCGAAGACCGACCGGTCAGGGGATCACCGGCAGGATCAGGCGGGAGGGATGCGCCGGGCTGTGCCGGATTTCGTTGTGCGCCACCCGCAGTTCGGTGCCGTGGACGATCGATCCGCCGGTGTTCTGGTTCCGGTCGTACTTCGGGAAGGCACTCGACGAGATCTCCAGTCCGACCCGGTGCGTGACGGCGAACTCGTGCGCGGTGCTCCACATGTCGATCTCGATGCGATACACCTCGCCCGGCCGCAGAGCGAGCTCCGTGGCGAAGCCCTCCCGGTAGCGTGCGCGGACGATCCCGTCGCAGAGGCGGCGCCGCACACCGTCGGGTCCGACGTCGACGAGCTTCGCGGTGAAGTCGGTGTCGGGGGCATCGCTGCCGACGAACAGCTCGGCGCGGACCGGACCGATTACCGTCAGCGGCTCCCCGAGCGGCGGTCCGAGGTAGACGAGGACATCGTCACGATCTTCGACCTCGGCGTAATCGTCGGGGCCGCCGATCTGCATCGACGTCGGCTCGGTGAGGAACGGCACCGGATCGGCCGGGTCGTACCGGTAGGTGTCCGCCGGCTCCTCCGACGCCGGGGCCTCAGGGGTCAATCGCCCGCCGCCGCCACGGGTGTTGGCGTCACCCGCGCTGTGCAGGTACAGCGACGTCCACACGGTTTCCGACAGCGGCCATTCATCGGCGTCGCGCCATTCCCCGCGTCCCATCAGGAACAACCGTGCTCGTGCTTCCCGGTCCACGCCGTTGTCGACACCCCGCAGATGGTGATCCAGGAACCGCACCTCGAGTTCGGTCACATCGACGTCCTCGGCGTGGTCACCGAAGTCGACGTCACCGATCTTCCGGCCGCCCGCGCGGCCGGCGTCGTGCCCCCAGGGGCCCATCACCAATCGTTGCGCGCGCCGCGTCGCCTCCGTGGGTGCCTTCGCGATCATCGCCGCGAAGTTCCGCAGCGTTCCCGGTTGGACGTCGTCGTACCAGCCGGTGACGTGCAGCGCCGGTACGTCCACTTCGGACAGTTTCGTCTGGTAGACGAGCGGGGCCCAGTACTCGGTGTCGCCAGGGGCATGTCCGATGTCCGCCCGCCAGTTGGCGCTGACGAACCCGGCGGCCTCGTCCATGGTGTACAGCGGGAGATGGCTGTAGACGGCGCCCCAATCGAATCCGGCCACGTTCTGCATGGCGCGACGGTCGACCATCCGGTACCAGCAGACCTCCTGCGGAACCCGGGTTCCGGTCGGGAAGTCCACGAAAGGATCCGAGGGTGTCGCGTAGGCGACGATCGCGCGCAGATGCGGCGGCTTCTCCAGCGCGGTCAGCCATTGGGTGTGGCCGGAGTAGGAACCACCCCAGCTCGCGACGTTGCCATCGCACCAGTCCTGAGCGGCCACCCACTCGATCACGTCATAGCCATCCGGGCCTTCGTTCCGGTACGGCTCGAACACGCCGTCCGAATCGCCGCGGCCGCGGACATCGTAGATCACGACCGCGTAGCCCCGCGCCGCCAGGAGTTTTGTCTGCGCGGGCCGCCTCGGGTCGTTCTTGCCATAGGGCGTGCCGAGAACGATCGCAGGCGCCGGGGTGTCACCGGCCGGCCCGTAACGGTCGGCCGCGAGAGTAACGCCGTCACGCAGCGGGACCGTCAGGTTGTACAGGTTTTTCACGTGAGCTCCCTGAGCACTCGGAACAGGTTCCCGCCGACGATCTTGGCCACGACGGGCTCGGGCATGCCGTGCCTGACGAGTGCCTCGGTGACCAGCGGCATGCCGGCAGGTCCTTCGAGGCCGGGTACCAAGGTCTCGGCGTCGACGCCTTCGATCATGAGAGGCCGGTCGCAGGTGGGGATCTTCTCGTCGAACAACTCGGCGACGAAGTCACTGCCGAGGCCGACATGGTCTTCTCCCGCGATGGCGATCACGTGAGCGATGTGCTCCACCAGGTGCTCGATCGTGGGTTTCGCATCGGTGAGGAAGCCGGCGAAGAAGTTGACACAGACGATCCCGCCGGTCGCCGCAATCCCGCGCACCTGCTCGTCGGTGAGGTTGCGGTGATGCGGGTATACCGCGTCGGCACAGGAATGGGTGGCGATCACCGGTTTGGTGGCCAGCTCGAGGATGTGCTCGACACTCGCCCTGCCGACGTGCGAGACGTCGATCAGCAGCCCGAGTTCTTCCAGCAGGCCGACCGCTTCGACCCCGGCGCGGGTGAGCCTGCCCCCGGTGGCGTTCTCGGCCGAGCCGTCGGCGAGCATGGTGCGCCCGTAGTGGGTGAAGGATGCCATCCGTACACCGAGCCGGTGCAGGGTCTGGAAGAGTTCGATGTCGTCGTCCACCTGGGGACAGCCTTCCAACGCCGGCACCAGCGCGATGCGACCGGACGCAACCGCCGCGGAGACCTCGTCGCCCGTCCGGCACAGGGCGACGACATCGGCATTGCCCTCGGCCAGCCGGTGCGCGGCCTCGATCATCCGCAACGTCTCCCGCAGCGCGCCCTCGGGCCGGAACTCGTCGTCGATGAACACAGGCAGAACCTGGATGTCGATCCCGCCGTCCCGCAGCTGCGGATACCAGCGCTCGCGGAAGTAGGAAGCCCAGACCTCTCGTGGACGGCGTGCGACGAGCACTAGGAGATCGTTGTGGGCGTCACCGACGATCACCTCGTCATGGAAGCCGGTCACTCCGCCTCCTGCAGAATCCTCCGCAGGGCGACCAGCCCGGCGCCCACCTGGACGGCGACCACGTCCCGCAGCGGAAAGGGATTCCCCTCCGATACCGTGCCCGCGGTGTGGCAGGCCCGGTCGAACAACTCGTCGGCTTTCCGGACGGTCGCCCGGAGGGCCGGTGCGTGGTTACCGGTGGCGAGTTCGGCCCGCAGCAGCCGTCGCAGCTGCCCGAGACCGCGCATCCGGATCATGATCGGGGTTATCGCGCCGACGAAGGCTTCGCCGACCGCGGCGGGCCGCTCGTCCATCGCTTCGGCCGCGGCCCGCATTCCTTGCGCCAACGAGGGGCCGAGCCGGGCCAGTGACTCGACCGAGGCCGTGAGGGGTGATCCGCTGCGCAGCGCTGGGCGGACCGTTGCCATCAGGTCGGCGAGCAGGTCCGATGATTCGGCCACCTCCGTGGCCGCCTGACCGAACACCTCGCCTAGCGTCCGGCCGGAATCGGTTTCGTCCGCCGCACGCGGGTCGTTCCACATCGGAATCTCGGCGACCAGGGTGGTGGTCCCGTACCGGGCGGCCCAGTGCCCGCTGGTTCCGCCGAGTTCGGCGATCCCGCCATCGATCAGCTCCGCGGGCGGGAAGAGGTAGACCCCCTTGCCGGGGCTGTCGAGCCCCGTCACGACGACGGAGTCCATCGCAAGGGGCACGGCACTCTGGCCGGTGAACGCCAGCAGATCCTCGGCGAGCCCCGGTACGTCATGGTCGAGGAGGTAGAAGACGCCACCGAAATCGCAGTTGTGCAGCGAGTACTGGAACACCGGACGCAGGTCTTCCAGGATCCGCATCACCGCTTGGGTTTCCGGCAACGGCCGGTCGTAGTAACCATTCTCGGAGAGGTTGGGGAAGGTGTAGTCGACGTCGTCCACCGGCGCCGGGCGGTACAAGTACTCGTGATAGTCCCGAATGGAACGTGGGCCGGCGAACCACCCTTCGTTCATCCTGGCGGCATCGGGGTTGGCCCAGGGCAGGAAATGCCACGTCAGGTCGTCGCGCAGTTCGGCGTGCTCGGTCACGAGCCGGGACAGATGGCTGACCGTCAGAGCGCCGAACGGCTCGTTCGCGTGCGGGCCACCCAGGATCAGGACGTTCCGCTCACCGTGCCCGATCGACAGGACACGGAGCGGATCACCGAGACGGCTCGTCCCGTAACGCCGCCATCGGCACAGGTCCCCGTTCGAGGCCGCCAGCGTTTCGAGGTCGCCGATCAGGCCGTCGACGGTGGGGATCTCGGCCCAGTCCGGGATCGTCGTGAGGTACCGCGTGATGTCGTCGGGAATCATGGGTCTCCTATCCATTGCGTTGTATTTCAGCCGGCCAGGACGACGTCGTCCTGAGCCGTCCTGTTGACCTTCGCCGGTAGTGCCCAGCTCAGCACGACGGCGACCAGGCCGATCGCCGCACTGAGAAGGAACGCGGTCCGGAAATCGCCCCAGCTCGGGATCGGCGTGCCTCCCGCGGCGAGAACGCTCGCGCCGACTTGAGCACCCAGCGCACCGCCGACGGCCTTGATCACGAAGATCACGCCGGTGAGGCTCGCGGTCCGTTCAGCCGGGACCGTGGCGACCACGATGTTCATCGCCTGAGTCATGCCGAAGCCGGTACCGGCGCCGGCAACGGCGGTCGCCACGAAGATCACCCACGGCTCGCCCGCGCCGAGGAGCACGGCGCTGGCCCCGGCGAGGGCCCCGGTTCCCAGCACCATCACCGCCCTGGAGCCGATCCGGCGCTCAAGCCGTCCGGTCAGCGGGGCGGCGAGGGTCCCGACCAGCCCGAGAGGCACCAGGCAAAGACCTGTCAGGGTGGCCGTTGCGCCAAGACCGTACCCGGTTTCGGCCGGAAGCTGGACCAACATCGGGACCAGCACGAAGACCGCGAAACTGCTGAAGCCGACCGCGAACGACACGGCAGAGACCAGCATCACCGACCTTCCGGCGAGCATTCGCAGGTCGACCAGAGGCTTCTCGGTCCGCAGTTCGACCGCGACGAACACGGCGAGCAGGACGAGGGAAGCCGCGGTGAGACCCAGGACCTCAAGAGATACCCAGCCCCACCTCGATCTTCCGGTGATCGCCACGAGCAGGGCGGCGAGACCACCGCCGAGCAACACCGCACCGGTGAAGTCGACCCTGCCTGTTTCGCCCGGCGGGCACGGCGGGACGACGAACCACGCGACGGCGAACGTGATGACGAGGAGTACGAAAGGCAGCCAGAAGAGCCATGTGTAGGGCATCCTCGCCACGATCGGCCCGGCTGCGAGGAGTCCGACGGCCGTCGACAACGCCGCGACCCCGATGATCAGGCCGTTCGCGGACTTCACCCGCTCGGGCGACTGGGTGTCACGGATCATCCCGATGGCCAGCGGAATCAGTCCCAGTCCGGCTCCTTGCAGAAGCTGGCCGACGGTCAGGACCCAGACCGACGTCGCCAGTGCGGCGACCAGCGTGCCGGCGCAGACGATGGCCAGTACCGCGAGCAGGACCCGGCGCTTGTCGCGGATGTCGGCCAGTCGGCAGATGACCGGAGCGGCGACCGCCCCGGCGAGCAGGACACCGGTGAACACCCACGCGATCGCCGGGGTCGAGGCGCCGACGGCCTGCTGGATGAGTGGCAACGCGGGAGCCAGCATGGTTTCCAGTGCTTGGTAAGCGAAAATACCGAGGACCAAGACGGCGAGAACGAGCCGGGCACGGGCAGGAGAAGGCGAAGGAGAAGGAGCGGTCATGGCAGAACCTCCGGTGGGAAGGTCACAGAAAACGGGACGACGTACCGACACTGCCTTTCTGCGTGGGCGCCAGAAGCCGCGCGACGATCCGGCCGGTGGCCGGGGCGAGGGTCAGACCGAGCGTGCCGTGGCCGGTGGCTACGACGACGTTGCCCGAGTCGCCCCCGAAGCGACGGATCACGGGCAACCCGCTCGGGGTCATGGGGCGCGCGCCGCGCCATGCGGTTCCGTCCGCGGTGATCCGACGCACTGCGGGTAGCGCGCGTTCGGCCACGGCGCGAAGCCTCGCGATGGCTTCCGCCTTGGGTGCCCCCGGCGGCCCACCGAATTCCATGCCGCCGGTGAGGCGGAGCCGGCCGGGTGTGGAAGTGAGGATCACGTGGTCGTCCGCGCACATCAGTGCGTGGTCGTGCAGCCGATTCGGAGCGGGAAGCGTCAGGCTCCAGCCGTAACCGGCTTCGACCTTCAGCCGGAGGCCGAACAGCCGCCCGACTGCGGCACTGTCCGCGCCGGCGGCGAGCACGAAGGCCCTGGCACGAACAGGTCCTCCGGTGGTTTCGATCGCGTCCGCCCGACGATCCCGCATCCGGACCCCCACCACACGGTCGGTGCGCACGACCGCGCCACTCCTCACGGCGGCCGCCAGGACCGCGTTCGTCACGGCTGCGGGGTCGAGGGCTCGATCGTCGGGGAATCGAACAGCGCCGGCGAATCCGTCGGCTATCCCCGGTTCGGCGTTCGCGAGGGCGGCGGCATCGAGCACCTCATGCCGGATTCCCAACCCCGCCAGCCGCGAAGCGGCCTTCCGTTCGGCCTGCCAGATCGCCGGATCGCGGGCAACGTGCAGGAACCCGGACGAATGCGAGCACACTTCGAGGTCGTTGAGGAGATCGTCGTAGAGCCTCATACTCGCGGCGGCGAGTTCACCAAGCCGTCGCGCATCGCGCATAGCGCGTCCCGGCCGGGAAGCCACTGTGAAGCGCCCGAGCCACAGCAAGGTGCGCAGAGACAGCGGACGACTCAGGGTGGCGGCCGGATCGGCGCCCCACAACGACCGGACCCCTGCCAGCAGAACACCGGGGTTGGACATGGGCAGGCTGTAGCTCGGCACGACGAGGCCGGCGTTCCCCGCCGACGCACCACGCCCCGGAGCCGGGTCCACCACCACGACGTCGGCACCGGAACGTGCGAGGTAGTAGGCGGCCGCGCTGCCGATGACCCCGCCGCCCACGATGGCGACGTCCACTTGATTCGAACCCATTCTCACCTCACTTGGCGTTGCCGATAGGTGTAATACCTTACACCTCAGGTGTCAAGCCTTAGCGGGTCCACGACGAGAGGAGAAACGATGACGACCACGTCAGAGGAGGTACCGAGCGCGGAGGACGTCCGACGCCGGGTGCCGATGCGTCGTGCGATCGACGCCGTGCGCGAGGTTCTGCTCGAGGTTGCCGCGATGTGTGCGGGTGGACGAGTTCCAACGCACCTCCGTGGCAGGCGTCTTCGCCGCGGGCGACATGGCCCGGCTGGAGGCGCTGCCGGATCCGCTGACGTTCGTGGTGACCGGCGCGGCGGACGGTGCGCGCGCCGCGGTGTGGGCCGACCAGGAACTGTTCCGGGCGGACGCCGGCCTGTAGCCGGTAGGTCGGCGTCACCCGCACCCGGGCCGGGCGGAACGCTTCCGCCCGGCCCGGGTGCGCGTGGGCGTCAGGCTCGGGCCGGCGCATCCCGGCGGATCGCCTCCGCGAGCGCTGCCACGGTCGGCGCGGTCAGGAAGGCGCGGGGCGCCACCCGGCCCACGCCGGTGCGGGCGAGCGTGGCGAGCATGCGTACGGCCAGCAACGAGTCGCCGCCCATAGCGAAGAAGTCCGCCGCCCGGTCGATCGCCTCGTGCTCGGGCAGCCCCAGCACCGTGCGCCAGGCGTGCGTGACGGCCTGTTCGAGGTCGTCGCGTGGGGCGCCGCCCGCCGCCCGCGGCACCACCCGCGCGTGCGCGTGCAGGCGTGGCGCGGCCGGGTCCTCGACGGGGTCGAGCGGCTGCGGCAGGGTGTGTTCGACCCGCCAGCCCTCGGGCTCGGCGAGGGCCGCGACCAGGCCGGTGAAATGGGCGAAGAGCGCGTCCAGCTCGGCGGGGTCGAAGAGTTCCTCGACGGCGGACATCGCGATCACCAGTTCGTCGCGGGCCTCGTACAGGCGGGCCTCCAGCGCGACCTGCGGGGTTCGCAGTTCCTGATGGTGGTCCCCCAGGTCCACCGTGCCCAGCGGACCGGCGTCCTCGGGAACCGCGCTGCCCATCGCGGCGTCGACACCGAGCGTGCTCTGGAACACCACCGGTGCCACCGGGCGGGTGGTGCCGCGCCTGCGGGCCAGTTCGCGGCCGATCTCGACCCCGGACACCAGATTGTGGGCGAGTGCCCGGCCCAGGTGCTCGCCCGTCGACCGGGCGGCCTCGGCGAGCGTGGTGCGCTCGTCGAGTTCGATCGCGAGCGGAACGGTGGTGGAGAAGGCCCCGATCATCCGGTGTACGTCGGGGTGCAGCGGCAGCCGACCCAGTTGCAGGCTGCCCACCAGGAAACGCCGATGGCCGGCCATCCGGGCGAGGGCCACGGTGTAGGCGGCCAGCGTGGCGGACGACGGGGTCACCCCGTGCGCGCGGCACAACTCCTGGAGGGATCGCCAACGGGACGGCGACAGGCGCAACTCGCGGCCGGTCATCACCGGTTCGGCCACCGCGTCCGGTTCCACCACCAGCGGCAGCGCGGGGGGTGCCGGCAACTGCGGCAACCGTGCCCACCACCAGTCGCGGTCGGCGATCCACCTCGGGGTCGTCGGCAGGGCGGCCAGCGCGGTCGCGTAGTCGCCGAAGTCCACGTCCAGCGGCGCCGGTACGGCGTTCCAGTCGGCGGCGAAGGCCAGCAGGTCCCGGTAGAACAGCCCCGAGGACCAGCCGTCGATCAGGAGCAGGCTGGTCGCCGAGTGTATCCGGGCCCGCCCGCCCGGCAGCAGGCTCAACCGCACGTCGATGCCGGGCCCGGTCTGCGGATCGGGGCCGCGGTGGCGCATGCGCTCGCGCAACTCGTCGACCCGCGCGCGGGCTTCGGCCGGGTTCGCGTCGCGCCAGTCGTACACGGTCGGTGCCACGATCGCATCCGGGTCGTCGGGGTCGAGGATGTGTTGTCGGCCGTCGGCGGTGATCCGGGCGCGCAACATGGGTTGATGGCCGGTCAGCCGTTGCAGGGCGTCGCGCAGCGCCTCGGGCGCCTCGTCCGCGTCCACGTCGTGCAGCGCGAAATCGAGGTAGTGGTGGGCGGACGCGTAGGACAACTCCCAGGCGTCCTGCTGGCCGACGAAGTAGCCCTGCTGCAACGGCAGCAGCGGGAAGGCCGCGAGTGGGTCCGGCCGCGGTGTCACCTCCAGGTCCGGGAGGATCGAGGTACCCGAGGGGTGTGCCCGCGCGGCGACGGCGCCGGCGAACTCCGCGAGCGTGTGATCCACCCGCACGTCCGACAGCGCCAGTGCGGCTCCCGCCCGGCGACGCACCAGGGCCGCGGTACGCACGGCGAGGATCGAGTCGCCGCCCAGCGACAGGAACGTGTCGTCGGGGCCGATGTCGGCCTCGGGTATGTCCAGGATGTCCGCCCAGATCCGGCGGACCAGGGCCGGCGCGTCGATCGGGGCTTCCCGGTCGGGGGTGGTGGGCACGGGCGGGTGCGTGGCGTCGGGGGTGGTGGGCACGGGTTCCTCCGGGGCGGCGTCATGCGGTGGCCGCGATGGTCGGGGCGAGGGCGTCGACGGCATGTACTTCGATCGGGGCGAGCGCGGCGGGCAGCAGGTCGGCGGCGGCGGCCCCGATCGCGGCCGGATCGGGGCGCGGCCGCGCGGGTTCGCGGCGACGGGCGGTGAACACGTGTTGCCCTGCGGCGGCCAGGGGCTCGGTCGGTCCCGGGGCCACGGCGACGTGGTCGAATCCCGCCGCGTGCAGGGCGCCGACCCATTCCGCGACGGTCGGGAAGACCCGATCCCGGCCGGCCCGGAAGTCGGCGAAGCCGGGAGCGGGATCGTCGGCGCGCGCCGACATCAGAAACTGCATCCCGGTGGACAGCACGGCATGCTCGCGGCACGACTCCAGGAAGACCAAGGTGCCGTCGGGGGCCAGGAGTTCGCGCAACAGGGCGAGGGTGCGGGTGGCGTGTCGGGCGTTGTGCAGCACATTGGCGGCGAGGATCACCCTGAAGGGTGGTTCGGCCGCGAGCCGGGACGACACCGGTGCGTTGACGTCGACGAGCGCGTAGCGCAGGCCCGGGTGTGCGGCGAAGCGTCGTCGGGCCGCCTCCAGGAAGAAGCTCGATACGTCGGTGAAGAGGTAGTCGACCGGGCCGAGTTCATGCAGGACGCGCTCCGTGGTGGCGCCGACGCCCGCGCCGATCTCCAGGACGCGTGGTCGACCCGCACCGCTGCGTGCGGCGTGCGCGACGGCGGCCGCGGTGACGGCGTTGAGGTGTCGGCTGATCACGTTGTCCCGGTAGTTGCCGGTCGCGGTGTCGGTGGCTCCACCCTCGAACAGGGCGGACTGTACGGTGCGTTGCTCGTTGACCAGCGCGGGCAGGGCGCGCAGGGTGGTCTGCAGGAAGCGGCCCATCGTCGGCGGGTAGCCCAATGCGCGTCGGGCGCTGTCCAACCCGGCCATGGCGGCGCCGAGTTCGGCTCGCGGGACGGCGCGCAGCGGACCGTATCGATGCGGCTCCGGGGTGTTCGCGAGCAGACCGTGTTCGGTCAGCGCGGCCAGCCAGCGGCGGATGATCCAGCGGTGGCGTTCGGGGGCGCGCAGTCGGTCGCAGATCGCGCTCGCGGTGTGCGTGGCGCCGGACGTGAACAGGCCCGCCCCGTGCAGCGTGTGGGCCATCGCCAGGACCGCGGCCCGGTCCAGTGCGGCAATGGCGGGCGCCACGTCGGGGCCGGTGTAGCGCGGGCTCGGGGGCGGTGTTCCCGGGGTGGTCGGGTCGGGTGGGTGGTGGCCGCGGACCAGTGCGGCGACGGCGGTCGGGCCGTAGGCCGTCCGGAACACCTCGGCGGCGGCGACCTCCGGGAGCCCTTCGAGTACTTCGCGTACCCGGATCAGGTCGGTGTCAGCGCACACGGGCGGCCTCGCGGGCGGTGGGTGGTGCCACGGACAGGCGGGGCAGCGGGCTCCCGGGCGACCGGGTGCGCAGGTGGTCGCGCAGGATTTCCGGCAGGCGCCGGGCGATGAAGGCGTCCAGGGGCTCATGGGCGAGTCCGGTGCCCTCGGCGAGTTCCTCGACGGGCCGAAAGCGGGCGCTGTCCGGGCCGGCGACGACCAGTCGGGTGGGGTCGTCCGGGTCGACCAGTACGACGGCGTCGCGCATGGCGGCCTCGACGTGCAGGCCGTGCGGGGTGCGGGCGTCGGGGTGGTCGATCAACAGGGCGTTGGGAACGGACGGTTCCGGGTGGGTCGGCGGCGGGCCCGGCGCCGCGTCGACGCGCAGCAGGACATCGTAGCGGTAGCGGGTGAGTTCGGTGTCGGCGGCCATCGTGCGGGCCCGTACCGAGAGTTCGACGCGACGACCGGTCCCGGTCGCGGCCCGGGCGAGCGCACGCGGGTCGAGCAACATCTCCTCCTCGTGTGCGGCGCGTTCGGCGGCCCGACGGCGGATCTCGTCGGGCGCGGCGTCCGGGTCCCCGGCCCGCTCGACCCAGCGGGAGTAGTGATCGAGGAGGCCGGCGTGCCGGATGTCGCCGACCAGTACCGTTCCGCCCGGGGCCGACAGTGCGATCGCGTCGTGCAGCACGGCCCGCAGGTAGGCCAGGCCGGGGAAGCACTGCGTGACCGAGTTGAGCAGTATCAGGTCCGGCTGCGGGTCCGGACCGAACGCCGCCGTCAACACCCGGGTCACCGTCGGGGAACGCATCTCGTGCGCGCCGGCCGGCACGATCGTGGCGTGCGCGAGGTTTTGGGCGCGCAGCCGTTGCACGGCCGTGGCGGATACGTCGGTACCCACGTACGCGGCGACCCGGGCCCCGAGCGCGTGCACGAACATCCCGCTCCCGCATCCGGGTTCCAGGACCCGGGTGGGCCGGCAGGACAGCGCGAGGGCGGTGGTGGTGTCGCGCCAGTCCGCCATGTGCGCGGCGGGCAGCGGCAGTCCGGTGTCCGACGCGAGCCATCCCGACAGGTCGGCGTCGGCGGGGTGTTCGGGGCCGCCGGTCCGGTCGTACACCCAGTCGTAGACGTCGCTCCAGTGCTCCAGGAACTCGCGAAGCAGGCCCCCGGGAGCGGGCCGCACGGCCAGGGCCTCCGGGTGCGGTACGACGATCAGCCCGCCGTCGGGTGCGCGGCGGGCGTCGGCGACCCAGGGGTGTGCAAGCAGTTCGGGCAGGAGGTCGTCTCGGTCGTGGCTCATGTATCTCCTTCGGGTCGGTGGGGACTGTCGGGGCCGGGACGGTCGGGGCCGGGTCGGTCGGGGCCGGGACGGTCGGGAAGAGCACCGGGCTCGGGTGCCGTCGGTGTGTCCGGCGAGTCGGGTGTGTCCGGCGCATCGCGTGCGTCGATCGGGGCGTGCCGATCCGGGGTGTCCTCGACGAGCGCGCCCCCGGTCAGGCGCAGGACACGGTCGGCGCGGGCCGCGATGTCGGGGTCGTGGGTGGCCATCAACACCGCGAGTCCGTCCGTACGCAGGCCGTCGACCAGGTCGAGCAGCGCGGCGGCGGTTTCGGCGTCCAGTGCCGAGGTGATCTCGTCGGCGAGCAGGATGTCCGGGCGGGCGGCCAGGGCCCGGGCCAGGGCCACCCGTGGGCGCAGGC
>NZ_JBHZAV010000122.1:0-27925 GCF_042754445.1 Embleya sp. NPDC059213 | reverse complement strand
GCCGGCGTCCCTCGCCGGCGCACCGTCGCTGCTGCGGCGGCCGGGGTCCGGGCCCGGCTACCGTGGCCGGGTGAGCTTCCGTGCCTGGTCGGCGACCCGCCGCTCGTTCGGGTTCGACGTACTGGTCTCGGCGATCGCCGTCGCGCTGGGCCTGGCCCTGCGCATGGGGCGAGACCCGGGTCTGGTCGACTGGCCGTACACGCACCAGGTGAGCGCGGTGCTGGCGGGCGGGCTGCTGCTCGATCGCCGGCGCGCGCCGTTCGGCTCGGGGGTGGCGATCTGTGCCGTGTCCCTGCTGTTTCCCACCCACGCGCTCTTCTTCGCGGCCTACGCCGCCGGGGCCTACCTGGAGGACCGGCGGCGCGCGGTCGCACTGATCGCCGCCCTGGTGCTGACGGTCGCCCAACCGTGGAACCACCCGGACGCGCCGAGCATCGTCGGCGGCGCCGGCGTGGCGCTGGTGCCGGCGCTGCTCGGCCTCTATGTCGCCGTGCGCCGCCGATTGCGCCTGGATCGCCTCGATCGGGCCGAGCGCGAACGCGAGTTGCTCTTCGAGCAGGTGCGGATGGAGGAACGGGCCCGGATCGCGGGCGAGATGCACGACGTGATCACCCATCGGGTCAGCCTGATGGTGCTCCAGGCGGGTGCCCTGCGCACCCGGGCCCGGGAGGAGGACGTGCGCGCGACGGCGGAGGAACTGCGCCTGGTGGGCTGCAAGGCGCTGGAGGAATTGCGCACTCTGGTCGCGGTCACCCGGTCGGAGCAGCAGATGGGTTCGGTGGTGGTCGCGCCGCGCGCGGTGCTCGACGTGTCCGATCTGGTGGCCGACTCGCGCTCGGCGGGCGTATCCGTCGACGTACTCACCCTGGGCGAGCCGTACGCCACCTCGCCGGTGGTCGGTCGGGCCGCCTATCGAGTCGTCCAGGAGGCATTGACCAACGTGCACAAACACGCGCCGGGCGCGGTGGTGGACGTACGACTGCACTACGTGGGCGACGAGGTGCAGATCACCGTGCGAAACTCGGCTCCCACCCGGGTCGCCGACGTCGCCCTGGGCACCGGTGGCAGCGGCCTGCTCGGTCTGCGCAAGCGGGTCGAACTGGTGGCCGGCACGCTGCGTACCGGCCCGCTGCCCGACGGCGGCTACGAACTGCTCGCCGTACTACCGGCCGGCGCATCGACCACGAAATCCGGAGACCCCGCATGATCCGCGTCCTGCTCGTCGACGACGAACGTATGGTGTGCGCGCACCTGCGCACGATTCTCGGCGTGGCCGACGACATCGAGGTGATCGGCGAGGCGTACGACGGCGCGGAGGCGGTCGAGTCGGTCCTGCGCCATCGGCCCGACCTGGTGCTGATGGACCTGCACATGCCGGGAGTGGACGGGCTGACCGCGATCGAACAGATCGTCGACCTGCCGAACGCGCCTCGGGTGATCGTGCTGACCACGTTCGGTCTGGAGCAGTACATCCTGCGCGTGTTGCACGCGGGCGCGGCCGGGTTCCTGCTCAAGGACACCCCGCCGGAGGATCTGATCGGTCTGGTTCGGGTCGCGATGGACGGACACACCGTGCTGTCTCCGGCGGTGACCCGCGACCTGGTCACCGCGTCCTCGGGACGCAACGCGGCCCGCGAGCGCGCCGTACTGGCCGTCGCGTCGTTGACCGAGCGCGAGATCGAGGTACTCACCTGCATCGGCGAGGGGTTGTCCAACGCGCAGACCGCCGACCGACTGTTCCTGAGCGAGACCACCGTCAAGAGTTACGTCTCCCGCATGCTCACCAAACTGGAGTGCGCGAACCGCACCCAGGCGGGCCTACTGGCCTACGACGCGGGCCTGATCCGCCGCTGACCCGAGTGCGGACGAGCCACCGGGCGGCGGCGGTGCGGACCGCGGGCCTCGGTGCGACGGCGGCGCGTGCTCGGTAACCTCGGAGGCGTCCGACCCCGGTCGGATCCGTGAACCGAAGGGGTGCGCATGTCGGTGACGCTCACGAAGGGCGGCAACTGCCCGTTGGCGGTGGCTGCCGTACTGGTGGAGGTCGCCGCCGAGGCGCCCGTGGACGTCTCGGCGCTGCTGCTCGCCGCATCCGGAAAGGTGCGCACGGACGCCGACTTCGTCTTCTACAACCAGCCGACCGGGCCCGGCGTGCGACTGCGCGCGGGCGCACCGGGCCGACCGGCCGCCGTGCAGGTGGACACCGCGGCGGTGCCGGCGGACGTCCAGACCATCGTGGTGACGCTGAGCCTGGACGACGGCCCCGGCACACCGGCCACCTTCGGCGGAACGGCGCCGCCGACCGCGACCGTGCGCGATGCCACCGGCGAAGCGCTGGTCACCTTCACCCCGCACGGACTGGGTCGGGAAACCGCGCTGGCGATGCTGGAGTTGTACCGGCGCGGCGGCGCGTGGAAGGTGCGCGCGGTCGGCCAGGGCTACGCCAACGGACTCGCGGGCATCGCCACCGACTTCGGCGTCGCGGTCGACGACGAACCGACCCCGCCGACCGGCCGCCCGGGCACGCCGCCGGCACCGTCGGGCGGGCCCACGCGACAGGAGCGTCCGGAGACGCCCGCACAGACCGTGCCGACTCCGGCTCCGGCGCGCCCGCAGGCCCCGGCGCCCGATGAGCCGCCGCCGGTCCCCGTCGCGCCGCTGCTCCCGCACGAACCACCCAGGCCCGCGCCGATCCCGCCGCCGGTGCCACGACGCCCGGTGACCGTGCAGCCCACCGCGCCTGCGGAGCCGACGCCACCGCCTCCGCCGGCCCCGGTGTCGGCCCCGACTCCCGCTCCTGCTCCTGCTCCGACGGTGGCGGCCACCGTCCCGCTGCCGGTCGGCGGCACCCACACCGGTGGAGCGATCAACCTCGACAAGGGCCGGGTCAGCCTGCGCAAGGACCAGTCGGTCTCGCTGGTCAAGACCGGCGCCCCGCCGTTGACCCGGATCCGGATGGGCCTGGGCTGGGACCCGGCCAAGGCCGGCAGCAGCATCGACCTCGACGCGTCCTGTATCGCGTTCGACGCGCAGGGCAAGAAGGTCGTCACCGTCTGGTTCATGAAGCTGTCCGGCCTCAACGGCGCGATCGTGCACTCCGGCGACAATCTCACCGGTGAGGGCGAGGGCGACGACGAGTCGATCGTGGTCCGGCTGGACGCGTTGCCACCGCAGGTCACCGGGCTCGTGTTCACCGTCAACTCGTTCCTGGGGCAGAAGTTCACCGAGGTCTCCCGCGCCTTCTGTCGCCTGGTCGACGACACCACCGACGCCGAGTTGGTGCGCTTCGACCTGTCCGCCACCGAACCGCGCACCGGCGTGCTGATGTGCAAGCTGGTGCGCGAGGGTCCCGTCTGGTCGATGACGGCACTCGGCCGCTTCGCCGACGGCCGCACCGTGCGCAAGCTGGTGGACCCGGCCCGTGAGGCGCTCGACGGCTGACTCGACGGGGCGGCGTCGAGCCGGGCGCGGTCACGGGCAGCGTTCGCCGTACTTGACCACGCCCACGGTCACCGGGTCCGCGACGGGTTGCCCCTCGGCTGGGCGCTGGGTGCAGACGATCCAGTGCGTCTCGATCAGCACGAGCCGACTCCCGCCCAGGTCCTCGGTCTTGACGTGCGCGTCGCCGCGCAGCGCCCGGCGGACCACGGTGACGCTGCGGCCGACCAGGCCGGGCATGCGTCCGTCGACCACCTTGGGCGCCCGGGTCGGCACGGCACCGGCCGGGCACTTCTCGTCGTGCCGGACCACGCCCAGGTCGACCGGGAGTTCCTTGGCCAGCGGGCCCGACTCGGGAGTCTGATCGCACACGTGCCAATTGCTGAACACGAACTGCCGTCGGCCGCGCCCACTCGCGTCGTGCGAGGTGACGGATCGGTAGCCGGCCCGGCGGGCGCCGTCCCACGCCTGTTGCAGGTCGACCCCGACCAGGTCCGGCAGTACGTTCTTCGGCACCGGTGCGGGCTTGGCCCGCCGGGTCTGCGGCGCCGCCGATACCGGACCGGTGGGTGCCGGCGCCGTGGCGGCGACCCGCGCGCCGTCGGCCGCCGTCGACCGGGTGTCGTCCTTGCGGTCCCGGTTGATCAGCCCCACGATCACCAGCGCCGCGGCCACCGCACAGATCAACGCGAGCCGCTGCCTCGGGTTCCGCCACCACTTCATGCCCCCACGATGCGGCCGAGGCCCGCGAAACGGGGGCAATTCACCCCCGGATCACCGGTTCGTGTGGTTCACACCCGAGTCCGGTCCCGCACCCGCACCCGCACCCGAATCCGCGTCCGAACCCGAATTCGCAGCCGCCTCCCCGGCCCCGCCCCCGCCCTCCGCGATCGCACTCGCGAACCCCGGCCCAGTCCCGGCCACCAGCGCCTCGCGCACCGCGAACTCGGTCGCCTGCCGCGCCATCTCCGCTCGGGACGGACCGGGCGCACCGATCACGATCCGGGTGGCCAGCCCGTCCAGCAACGCGTGCAGCCGCAGTACATATCCGTCCGGATCCGGATGCGGCGCGATCAGCGCGCGCAGGTCCGCCATCCACGGGCCCTCGATCTCCGCGCTCGCGGCCAATACCTCCGGATCGGCCGGCGACCGCGTCCACACCTCCAGCCACAACGTCCACCGCGAGTCCGCTCGCTCGTCGGGCAGGTAGAGGTCGATGTAGCCGGCGAGCCGCTCGGCGAGCGACACGCCGACGGCGGTCAGCAGCGCCCGGCGGCGCTGCGCGAATCCCTGCTCGCTCCAGCGCAGCGTCTCCACCAGGAGTTGTTCCTTGGACCCGAAGTAGTACGCGACGTGACCGCCGCTGATCCCGATCCGCTTGCCCAGGCCCGCCATGGTCAGTCGGCCCAGTCCGTGCTCGGCGATCGCGTCCATCGCCGCTTGGAGCACCACCTCCCTGGGCTGTTCCAACCGCTTGCGCCGTGTCCCCGCCATGCTCAGCACCCCTGGTTCGTTCGACGGCGGACCTCGCCTTCCGCCATGTTAGAACGTCGTTCAATACCGCGCCCGGCGAACCGGCGGCCCCATACTGGCGAGAGGCAGCGTCCACCTCGACGAGAGGACCCACCGTGGCATCCCAGCCGCTCACCGACGCCGAACTGACCAAGGCCCTCGCCGACCTCCCGGGCTGGCGGGTCACCGACGGCGAACTCACCGCGACCTACAAGTGCGCCCGAGCCGACGTCCCCGCGTTCTACGCGACCGTCGCCGCAGCCGAGGACCAGGCGAACCACCACGCCCGGATCACCATCCTCTACGGCACCCTGTCGTTCGCCCTGACCACCCACGACGCGGGCGACCGGATCACCGCCACCGACGTCGAGTTCGCCACCCGAGTAGCCTCCTTCGCCGCAGCCCACGGCGCCGAGAACGTCACCCCACAGAGCTAGGCCCGGCCCCGAGCCGACCCCGCCGCCGGCGAAGCCTCCGGCCGTGGCATCACCACATCCGGCCGCCCGACGTCGAAGCACCCGTCCCGAGGGGCAGCCCCTCGGTTCCGCACCGGCGCCGGCCCGCTTCGACGCCCGGCCCGCAGCACGCGGGTACCGCCCCCGCACGCCCGGGACGCCCCGGCCCGCCCGCGCCCACGCGCCCACCCGCCCCGCCGCCTGCCCGCCGGGCCACACAGGCTTCACTCGGTGCTTTCTGGGCGTTCATCCGGGCGACCCGCACGCCGCCTAGCCTCCGGGCATGAGCACCGACGCATCGGCGTCCCACCCCGTTTCGGCCACCCTTCGCGGCTGGCTTCTTCCGATCGCCGGCGCCGGGTCGGCCGGCTGGCTGATCGGGACGTACGCGATCCGCGCCGCCGCCCAGGGTTCGTGCGACGACTTCGGGCAACGCGGCTGCACGGGCGACGACTTCGGCCCCTCCCTGATCGGGCTGGCCGGCCTGGTGCTGCTGCTCGCGCTGGTGGCCGGCGCGGTCGCGGCCACCGCCGGCCGGCGCGGCCTGCCCGCGTTCGCCGGCGCCCTGCTGTTCGCGGGCACCGTCGCCGTCCTGGCCGCGTTCACCGAACCCGCCGCCGACGCCGGCTGGTACGTCCCCACGGCGACCACCGTCGCCCTCGTCGTCCTGCTGCTCACCCTCGCCGCCTTCGGCACGAGCGAACGTGGCCCGGCACCCCGCCACGCCCCGACGGCCGCCGACACCGCGAAGCCGGCCGAGTCGCTCGCCGTCGGCCCACCCGCCGACCGGCACTGAGTCGTCATCCCGCATTCGCCGACGGACGCCAGGACCCGCCCATGACCATCGAAGCGCCCGCCGGCCACAGCGTGCGCGCCCACTGGATCGGGTGGCTGACACCGCTGTTCGTCGCCGGCCCGCTCGGTGCCCTGCTCGGCTCCGGATTCGACGGGTCCCCCGGCCTGTGGGCGCTCGAATTCACCGCGCTGCTCCTGGTACTGGTGATCGCCGGCACGGTCTCCCCGATCACCGAGGCATCCGTCCCGCTGGGCGTGCTGATTCCCGTCACCCTCGCCGCCACCCTGCTGGGCGCCTGGGCCGGCATCGGCCCCGCTCCCCACTGGCTGCTCGCGATCGCCGGTGCGCTGCTGCTCGTCGCCGCCGCCGCGACCCGATGGGTGCTCCGCGAGCGGGTCCATTCTCGGGAGCGTGCTCAGGCCGCGGCGGCCGTCGAGGCGCGGCTGCGCGACGAGGCGGTGGAGGTGTCGGGGCTGGTGGTCGAGGTGAGTCGGCCGTCCGAGGGGTGGACGGCGAACGAGGCCCAACCCTTCCGCCTGGAGATCGACTTCCGCCGGGCCGACGGCACGTCCGCGCGCGCCACGCACACCGAATACCGCCCCCGGTACGCCCGACCGCGCCTGGGCGCCGCGGCCCGGATCCGCTACGTCCCCGACGACCCCTCGATCCAGGCGATCACCCTCGCCGACGAGGAAACGTCGGACGCCGTACCGCACTCCACCGTCGAGGATCTGGCCACCCTGGCCCACCTGCACGCCACCGGTGCGCTCACCGACGACGAATTCGCCACCGCGAAGGCGCGCATCCTGCACGGCGGGTGATCGCCCGCGGCCCCACGGCACCCGCACCCGCCCCGCGAGCCCTCACACCTTCGGCTGCTGCTGGGTGATGCAGTGGATGCCGCCGCCGTTGGCGAAGATGTCGCGGGCGTCCACGAGTTCGATCGTGCGGCCGGGGAAGAGCTTGCCGAAGGTCGCGGCGTTCTCCTCGTCGCGCGGGTCGTCGAAGGCGCACAGGATCACCGCGCCGTTGGCGACGTAGTGGTTGATGTAGCTGAAGTCGACCCAGTCGTCGTGTGCTTCGAGCACGGTCGGCGCCGGGATCTCCACCACTTCGAGCGCTCGGCCGTGCGCGTCGGTGGAGGCCCGCAGCAGCGCCACGTTCTCCTTGCCCACCTCGTGGTCCGGGTGCGCCGGATCGGGCTGCACGTGGGCCAGGACCAGTCCGGGGCGGGCGAACGACGCGACGATGTCGATGTGGCCCCGGGTGCCGTACATCCCGTAGTCGCGGGTCAGTCCGCGCGGCAGCCAGATCACCTTGCGCACCCCGAGGAACGCCTTCAGCTCGTCCTCGACCTGCTCCCGGGTCCACCCGGGATTGCGGCCCTCGTCGAGTTGCACGGTCTCGGTGATCAACACCGTGCCCTCGCCGTCGACATGGATGCCGCCGCCCTCGTTGACCATCCGCGAGGTGTAGCGCCGGGCGCCCGCGGCCTCGATCACCTGCTCGGCGATGTCCCGGTCGTGCTCCCACGAGGCCCACTCCTGGGCGCCCCAGCCGTTGAAGATCCAGTCGGCGGCGGCCAGTTCGCCCGGCCCACCGGTCAGGAACGTCGGGCCGATGTCGCGCATCCACGCGTCGTCGAGCGGGCGCTCCGACACGGCGAGCGGCCGGCCGACGTACCGCGCCACGGTGTCCGACTCGCCGATGTCGGTGATCATCGTCACCGGCTCGTAGCGGGCGATCGTCTCGGCCACCCGACCCCACGCGGTCCGCGCGGTGTGCAGATCCTCCTCGGCGAAGGTCTCGTTGCGGCTGGGCCAGGCCATCCAGGTGCGCTCGTGCGGAGCCCACTCGGCGGGCATCGAAAAGCCGTCTGCGGCCGGGGTGTTCGTCATCTCGAAATTCCTTCGGACTCAACTGTCCAGAGCAACGAATCTCTGGAGCACGGATCTTTGGAGCACGACCCGCAAGGCACGGATCGGCGAAGCACGGACCCGTGAAGCACGGACCCGCAGAACGCGGATCGGAGGAGCACGGGCCGGTAGGAGCACGGGCCGGTAGCACCCGGATCGGCGGAACACGGACCCGCGAAGCACGGCGCCCTAGAGGAAGTACAGCCGGTTCAACGACACCGATTCCGCGGCCTGCGACATGACCGGTTCGCCGTCCATCGTCACCGCCCCCGTGTCGGCGGCGACTCGGACCTCCGCCAGTCGGTTGTTGTGGATCATCGCCGCCGGACCGATCCCCCGGGTGCCGCGTACGCCCACCCGGCGGCGCCGGGTCGGCATCAGGTCGCCGCCGCCGGCTGCCGCCGCCTGCGACGTGAAGGCCACCGACAGTTCCGCCGGCGCCGCGCCGTGGGCGCCGAACTGCGGGCCCAGGACCAGTGGTTCGCAGTTGTCGGTGGACGCGTTCGGGTCGCCCACCACGCCGTAGGCCGGGAATCCGCTCTTGAGCACCAGTTGCGGCTTGGCGCCGAACCACTGCGGGTGCCACAACACCAGGTCGGCCATCTTGCCGACCTCGATCGAGCCGACCTCGTGCGCCAGGCCGTGCGCGATCGCCGGGTTGACGGTCAGCTTGGCGATGTAGCGCTTGACCCGTTCGTTGTCGTGCCGTTCGTGCTCGGCGCCGCGTTCGAGCTTCATCTTCCCGGCCATCGCGAAGGTGCGCCGCACGGTCTCGCCCGCGCGGCCCATGCCCTGGGCGTCGGAGGAGGTGATCGGGATGACCCCGAGGTCGTGCAGCACGTCCTCGGCGCCCATCGTGCCCGCCCGGATCCGGTCGCGCGCCATCGCGGCGTCGCCCGGCAGGTCGGTCTTGAGGCCGTGCGCGGACACGATCATGCCGAAGTGTTCGCCCAGGGCGTCGCGGCCGAACGGCAGCGTGGGGTTGGTCGAGGAGCCGATCACGTTGGCCACCCCGGCCATCCGCATCACGTTCGGCACGTGCCCACCACCGCATCCCTCGATGTGGTACGCGTGGATGGTCCGCCCCTCCAGTACGGACAGCGTGTCGTCCACGGACAGGCACTCGTTGAGGCCGTCGGTGTGCAACGCGACCTGTACGTCGTGGTCTTCGGCCACCCGCAGCGCGGTGTCCAGGGCCCGGGTGTGCGCGCCCATGTCCTCGTGCACCTTGAAGCCGGACGCGCCGCCCTCGATCAGCGCCTCGTCCAGCGGCCCCCGTCCCGAGGACGAACCCCGGGCCAGGAAGGCGATGTTGACCGGCCACGCGTCGAACGCGGAGAACGCGTGCCGCAGCGCCCAGGGCGAGTTCACCCCGACCCCCCACACCGGGCCGAACTCCTGGCCGACGATCGTGGTCACCCCGGAGGCCAGCGACGCCTCCATGACTCGCGGCGACAACAGGTGCACGTGGGTGTCGATGGCGCCGGCGGTGGCGATCAGCCCCTCGCCGCTGACGATCGTGGTCCCGGTGCCGACCACCACCTCGACGCCGTCCTGCGTATCGGGGTTGCCCGCGCGGCCGATCGAGGCGATCCGGCCCTCGCGGATGCCGATCGAGACCTTGCGGATGCCCTGGATCGCGTCGATCACCACGACGTTGGAGATCACCACGTCGCACGTGTCGCGCACCGGGATCGCCTTCAGGTGCAGGCCGTCCCGAGCGGTTTTGCCGAAGCCGGCGAGGAACTCGTCGCCGGGCAGCGCCGAGTCGTGCTCGATCTCGATCACCAGCCCCGAATCGCCGAGCCGCATCCGGTCGCCGGCCCTGGGACCGTACGTGGACGCGTAGTCGCGCGGATCCATCACCTCGTCACCGCCGCCGCTCACCGACCGCCGCCTTCCCGGCCGTTGCCCGCATCCGACGCCCCGTCGCCGGCGACCGGCGTCCCACTCGGCTCGGCCCCCAGATAGCCGCACGCGTGCGCCTTGCGCAGTGCCTCCTCCAGCGCGCCCGGCGCGTCCAGCGGCCCGTCCACCAGGCCGGCGAAACCGATCGCCACCCGCGCCCCGCCGATCGGCACCAACCGCACCTCGACCGTCTCCCCCGGGTCGAAGCGCACGGTGGAGCCGGCCGGGACGGCCGGCCGACGCCCGTAGCCGATCGCCCGGTCGAAGCGCAGCCGCGGGTTGGTCTCGAAGAAGTGGAAGTGCGACGTGACGCTGATCGGCACCTCGGAGGTATTGGTCACCGCGACCGACACCAGGTCGGCGTCCGCGTACGGATCCACCGCCGGTCCGCCCGGGATCACCGCGCCCGGCGCGTCGTCGCCCAGCGAGCCGGGACCGGACACCGGCGCCGCGACCGCGCCGGAGCGCGAACCGTGTCCGTGGCAGTGCACCTCGCCCTCGCCCACCGGCAGACCCTCGCCGGAGCGGAACGGGTCGGTCACCACCGCCAGCCGGGTCGCGTCGTCGAAGACCGCCTCGACCTTGACGTCGGCCAGCACGTCCACGACACCGGGCAGTACGTCGATCACCTTGAGCACCGAGCGCCCGGCGTCGATCGCGTCGGCCAGCCGGGCCCCGTCCCGAGCCGCCTCGCACACGGTGTCCGCGATCAGCGCGGCGGCCTCGGGCACATTCAGGAGCAGCCCCCGGGCACGCCGCGCGCGGGCCAGCTCGGCGGCTGTGAAGATCAGCAACCGGTCCCGCTCGGTGGGCGTCAGCCGCATGCGCACCTCCGTATTGAATGACGTTCAAACCGCATTGAACGCCATTCAATACCGCCTGTCAACGCTCTCGCGAGGTGTCGGCCGACCCGCTCTCGCGCCGCGCCGAAGCCCGTTGGAGCGAGTCGCTCAGCGGGCCAGGCGCACCGCCAGGCCGTCCAGGAGCAGCCGCAGGCCGACCTCGAAACCGCGCTCGTCCAGCGTCTTCGGGTCGCTCGCGGCCAGTGAGTCGGCGAGCGAGGGATATTCGGCCCGGTAGTCCTCGACCGGCCGGGCGAAGCCCTCGACATAGGTCTCGATCACCGACCCGACCACGAGGTAGTCCAGCGCCGCGGACACCTCCGCCGCCTCGGCCGGGCTCAGCCCGATCCGGACCAGGGTGCGGGCGGTGGCGTCGTACGCGGACAGCGCCTGCTCGGTGGACACCGGCCGGCGGGCGATCACCGGCAGCGCCTCGGGGTGACGCAGGTAGGCCGCCCGGTACCCTCGCGCGAACGCGGCGATGCCGACCCGCCAGTCGGGGTCGTCCAGCGGCGCCCGATCGATCTCCCGGGTTATCACCACGGTGATCGCGTCGAGCAGTTCCTCCTTGGACGCCACGTGGTTGTAGAGCGAGGGCCCTCGGACGTCCAGCCGACCGGCCAGCGCCCGCATGGTCAGCGCGCCCATGCCCTTCTCGTCCACCAGCTCGACCGCAGCCCTGGCGATCAGTTCGCGGTCGAGCTTGGGGCGGCTGGGTCGACCCATCGTGCGTTCACCTCTGTGCCGTTCGCGAGCACCGCCGTCGGTCACTCTGCGTTGCCAACCTAGCTCGAAGTCACCTCTTCCCCCGCACCCGGCCGGCGGTTAAGGTCCTCAAACTAACTAAGTAAGTTTTAACATCCCCGTTGCGAGGTCCCGATGAACCACGGCACTTCTCGCCCACCGACGCCCGCCGCGTCGGTGCCGCCCGCATCGAGCCGGCCGGTCGATCACGACGCCGAACAACTCGGCGAGTTGGGCTACGAACAGGAGCTCAAGCGCAGCCTCGGCGTGCTGGGCAACCTCGCCATCGGCTTTGCGACCGTCTCCCCCGTCGTGGGCCTGTACGCCGTCGCGCAGGTGGGCACCACCATCGCCGGCCCGGCCTGGGTGTGGGTGTTGCCGATCTGTCTGCTCGGCCAGGCGCTGCTGATGTGCGTGTACTCCGAGCTGGCCTCGCAGTACCCGATCGCCGGCGGCGCCTACCAGTGGGCCCGCCGCCTGGTCGGCCCCACGTATGCCTGGCTCGCCGGCTGGGTGGGCATGTGCGCGGTCGTGTTCGCCAACACCACGATCGTCTATCTGGGCGCACCGTGGTTCTTCGCGCTGTTCGACGCCGAGCCCACGCCGGGGCGGATCGTCGTGGTGGCCGCGATCTTCCTGATGTGTTGTACCGCGATCAACGCGTTCGGCATCGACGTGCTGCGCTGGGTGCTCGCGGCCGGCATCGCGGCCGAGGCGCTGGCCTCGCTCGGGGTGGGGCTGGCGCTGCTGTTGGTCTTCCGGGAGAACGGCTTCGGCATCCTCACCGACACGATGGGCGCCGAGGCACTCTCCGGGGGCTCGACCTTCTCCGCCCTGCCGGCCGCGCTCGCGGTCGGCGGCTGGGCGTTCTTCGGCTTCGACGCGTGCGTGTCCTCGTCCGAGGAGACCAAGGACGCGGCCCGGCAGGTGCCCAAGGCGATCTGGTGGACGCTGATCAGCGTCGGCGGACTGGTCGTGCTGAACGCGGTCGCCGCCGAGTTGGCCCACCCCGACCCGGCCAGGGTGGTCGCCGGCGAGGACCTCGACCCGGTCACCACCGCCGTGGTGAACTCGTTCGGCTCGTGGTCGGCCAAGCCCTTCGTGGTCGTGGTGATCATCGCGTTCATCGCGTGCGCGCTCGCCTCGCAGGCCGCCGCCGCCCGCTCGGTCTACTCGGTCTCCCGGGACGGCGTACTGCCCGGCTCGCGCGCGCTGCGCGTGGTGAGCCGGCGACAGGCACCCGTCGGCGCCCTGATGATCACCGCCGCGATCAGTTGCCTGGCCCTGCTGCCGGCCCTGAACAGCGCCGCGATCGGCAGCCTGATCACCTTCGGCAGCGCCGCGATGTATCTCCAGTTCCTGCTGATCGCGCTCGCCGCGCTGATCGCCCGGCTGCGCGGTACCTGGACGCCCGGCGGCCTGGTCCGGTTCGGCCGCTGGGGCACCCCGCTGAACGTGCTCGCGGTGGCCTGGCTGGCCTTCGAATTCGTCAACATCGCCTGGCCGCGCAAGATCCTCGCCCCGCCCGGCGCACCCGCCTACCAGGTCTGGGCGGCCGTGCTGGGCATCGTGGTGGTGGTCGCCACCGGCGTGTTGTACCTGCTGTTCGCCCGCCCGCAGGACAAGGTGCGGGTGAGCGAGAGTTTCGGCGATCGCGGCGCCGACACACCGACCTCGGTTCCACAAGGGAGCAACGCATGAAGCCCGCCGACCTCGTCGTGCTGGACGCACACGTGGTGACGATGGATGAAGACCGACCCGACACCGACGCGATCGCCGCACGCAACGGGCGGATCGTCGCGCTCGGCGCCGACGCCCGGGCACTGATCGGGCCGCGCACCGAGGTGATCGAGGCGAACGGGGACACCGTCACCCCGGGGCTGACCGACTGTCACCAACAC
Organism: Embleya sp. NPDC059213; assembly: GCF_042754445.1. NCBI lineage: Bacteria > Bacillati > Actinomycetota > Actinomycetes > Kitasatosporales > Streptomycetaceae > Embleya > Embleya sp. NPDC059213. The sequence continues at coordinate 14,413 of NZ_JBHZAV010000122.1, read as the reverse complement.
CCGGTGATGGGCGCGGACACCACCCGCGGCGCCGACCTGGTCGGCGCGGTCACCCTGGACGAGGTGTTGCGCCGACTCGCCGAGCAGGCCGCACCGTGCGGGGACGACGACTGGGTGATCGGATTCGGTGGCGAGTACGCGGCGTTCGCCGGCCACACCATGCACCGTGACCTGATCGACGCCGCCGTGGGCGGGCGACCGGCGTTCGTGTGGATGTCGGACAGCCACACCGCGCTGCTGAGCACGGCGGCGCTGCGGATCGCCGGGCTGACCGGGCCGCGCGAGTTCGCCGACCACAGCGAGATCGTCTGCGACGAGCGCGGCCCCACCGGCGAGTTGCACGAGATGACCGCGTGCCTCCTGGGCTATCGGGCGGTACCGCCGATGCCGCGCGCCGAACTCCTGTCCCGGGTCGAGGCGTTGTTCGCCGAGCAGAACCGGTGTGGGATCACCGGCATACACATCCCGGACGACGCGCCGCGCACCGTCGACACCCTGACCGGGCTGACCGACGAGCGCCGGCTGAGCATGCGGGTGCACCTGGCCCCGTGGTGCCCGGCCGGCAACGTGGACGACCTCGCCGAGCGCATCCTCGAACTGCGCTCCCTGGACGGGCCGGTCGAACTCGCCGCGGTCAAGTTCTTCGCCGACGGCGCGATCGACGGCGGCGGCGCCTGGCTGCACGAGCCGGACTGCTGCGGCCGGTCACACCACTCGCAGTGGAAGGACTTCGACCGGTACGCCGAGGCGGTCGCGATCGCCGGCCGCGCCGGGTTGCCCGCCTGGACCCACGCGATCGGCGACCGGGCGGTGGCCCGGACGCTGGACGTATACGCCGAACACGGTGCGCCGCCGGGCACCCGGCACCGGGTCGAGCACGCCGAGGTGCTCGCCGACGCCGAGGTGCCGCGGTTCGCCGCGCTCGACGTGGTCGCCTCGATGCAGCCGACCCACATGGACTGGTCGTTGCCCGACGGCTCGGACAACTGGTCCCGGCGGGTCGGCCCGGAGCGGGCGGAACGGGCCTGGCGCTACGCGGACATCCTGGCCGCCGGGGGCCACGTCGCGCTCGGTTCGGACTGGCCGGTCGCCGCGTTCGACCCGCGGCGCACCCTGGCCGGCGCGCAACTACGGCGCCCGGCGGGCGAGATCGACCGCGCGGCGTACGGCGCCTCGGCCGGCATCTCGGCCCGGCGGGCACTGGCCGGATACACCACGGAGGCGGCCTACTCGGTGGGCCGGGAAACGGTGGCCGGTCGGATCGCGGTGGGCTACCGGGCCGACCTGACCGTGTTCGGCGGCGATCCGCTCACCTGCGCGCCGGACGACCTGCCGGAACTGCCGGTCACCGCGACGGTGGTGGCGGGACGGATCGTGCATCGGACCTGACCACCCGCCGGGACCGCGTCGCCTCTCGGCGCGGCCCCGGCGCGGGCTCGGGGAGGTCCGAGCGGCCCCGGCGCGGGCTCAGGCCCCCGCCGCCCGCAACAGTTCCGGCAGGGCGCGCATGTCGTCGAACAACACCGCGCCCGAATCCGCCAACCGCTCCGCCGTGGTCAGTCCGCCGATGTAGCCGAACGCCCGCATTCCGGCGGCCCGCGCCGCCCGCACCCCGTAGGCGCTGTCCTCGACCACCGCGCACCGGGCCGGATCGACGCCCATCTCCCGGGCCGCGTGCAGGAACAGATCCGGCGCCGGCTTGCCCTGCGCCACGTCGTTCGCGCTGAACACCCGGCCCTCGAAGTGCCCGTGCAGCCCGACCAACCTCAGGTTGCGCTCGACCGCCTCACGCGAACTGTTCGAGGCGACGCACCACGGCCGGGGCACCTCGGCCAACGCCGCGACGATGCCGTCCACGGCGGTGAGTTCGGCGTCGAAGGCGGCCCGGTACAGGTGCCGGAACTCCTCGTGCCAGTCCGGGTCCAACCGGCGGCCCAGACGCGCTTCGACCAGCGCCGTGTGCTGCTCGCGCGAGCAACCGACGAACCGTTCCAGGATCTCGGCCTCGGTGAACGCACAGCCCAACGCGCCGAACACCTGCGCGTCCACCCGCACCGCGATCCGCTCACTGTCCACGAGCACGCCGTCACAATCGAAGATCACCAGATCGAACCCGGTCAGCGTCATACCCGGCAGCCTACGAGGCCCCGGTTTCCGGAGCGGGTCCCGCCCGAGCGGGACGCCGCCGCCTACGTGGCGCGCACGCCTCGGCGTCGCCGCCTCGAACCGACGTCACCCCGTACGCGCCGGCCGAGGAGGTCGCCGTCCGGCTCGGCGACGCCCTCGGCGGCTCGAACGCCCCGATCCCGAGCCGTTCAGCGCCTCGCCCGGAACCTCATCGACCCTCGAACGGCCAATCGCCGCCGTCGAGTTCGCGCCTTTCGTAGGCCGCCACGATCTCCTTCTCGGCGGCGTCGCGGCCCTCCCAGTGCGAGCCCTCCACCGACTTGCCGCGTTCCAGGTCCTTGTAGACCTCGAAGAAGTGGGCGATCTCGTTGAGTTGGAACGCCGGTACATCGCCGATGTCCTGTATCGCGTGTCTGCGCGGATCACGAGCGGGCACGCACAGGACCTTCTCGTCCGGCCCCTTCTCGTCGCTCATCACGAACATCCCGACCGTGCGACAACGAATCACACAGCCGGGAAAGGTCGGCTCGTCCAGCAACACGAGCACGTCGAGCGGGCCGCCGTCGCCGCCCAGGGTGCGATGCACGAATCCGTAGTCGGCGGGATAGGCGGTGGACGTGAACAACATGCGGTCGAGCCTGATGCGTCCCGTGCGGCGGTCCATCTCGTACTTGTTCCGACTGCCCGCGGGAATCTCCACGACGACGTCGAACTCCACGACGGCTCCTTAACGGCCTATGGATCAAGACCCGATATGCGCGGCATTCCGTATTCCTGACGTACCGTCGAGGACTTTCCCACGTCACCGGGCCGTTACGCACGTGAAGCACGGGACAACCGGGCCATCGGCGCCTCGCGACCACCCGATCGCATCGACCCTTGACTCGGTCAATTAAGTAAGGTTTCCTGTCCGTCGACCCACCGCACGCCCGCCCCGCACTCGCACCACCCCCACGCACCCCACCAGGAGCAGCCGTGATCCGGATCGAGGACGCCGACCGCGTCAGGACCATCACCCTCGACCGCCCCGAAGCGCTCAACGCGTTCAACGAGGCGCTGTACGACGCGACCACCGAGGCGCTGATCGACGCGGCGGCCGACCCGACGGTGGCCGTGGTCGTACTGACCGGCGCCGGACGGGCGTTCTCGGCGGGCACCGACCTGATCGAGATGGCCCAGCACAACAGCGGAACCAAGGTCCGCGGCGAACACGGCTTCGGCGGCATGGTCGACCGGCTCCAGGCGTTCCCCAAACCGCTGCTGATCGCCGTCAACGGACTCGGCCTGGGCATCGGCGCGACCGTCCTGGGCTTCGCCGACCTCGCCTTCATGGCCGACACCGCACGACTGAAGTGCCCGTTCACCTCGCTCGCGGTGGCGCCGGAAGCGGGCAGCAGCGTGACCTTCCCGCAGTTGCTCGGGCGGCAGCGCGCGATGTGGGCACTGCTGAGCAGCGAGTGGCTCAGCGCCGCCGAGTGCCTGGAGATGGGCCTGGTGTTCAAGGTGTGCCCGGCCGACGAGCTGCTCGACGTGACCATGCGGCACGCCCGCGTCCTGGCCGCCAAGTCGATCCCGTCGCTGATCGAGAGCAAGCGGGCGGTCCTGGAGGGACTCGGCGACCAGGTCGCCCGGGCCCGCCGACGCGAGGACGCGGCCTTCGGCCGGCTGCTCGGCAAGCCCGCCAACATCGAGGCCCTCACCGCGTTCGCCGAGCGGCGCGAACCCGACTTCGCGGCGATCGACGCCCGCGAGGGCTGAGGTCGCGGGGCGGGCAGGCCCGGTGGGGCCGGCCGAGTGGGGCCCGGCCGGCGGCGACCTCGGACCGGGCCACCCACCCTCCCGCCGGGCTCGAACATTCATCAGTTGTCCCGATTTGCCGGATCCGGCCGGAACTGCGGAATACTGTCTGCTCCGCACCACCGTTCCAGTCCCCAGGATCAGCGCCACCCATGAGCAGCCCAGCCGCACAGACCCCAGGCAGCGCCGCCGACAGCGGCCCCGGCCCCGAGGGCGCCCACCACCTCGGTCACACCCTCAAACCTCGGCACATGACCATGCTCGCGCTCGGCGGCGCGATCGGGGCGGGGCTGTTCGTCAGCACCGGCGCGGGCATCCACACCGCCGGACCGGGCATCCTGATCTCCTACGCGCTCGCCTCGGTGCTGGTGTTGCTGGTGATGCGGATGCTCGGCGAGATGGCGGCGGCCGTACCGCGCAGCGGTTCGTTCTCGGAGTACGCGGGAGCCGCCTTCGGCAGGTGGGCCGGCTTCACCGTGGGCTGGCTGTACTGGTGGATGGTCACCATCGTGCTGGCGGTCGAGGGCTCGGGCGCGGCGGCGATCGCGCACGGGTGGGTGCCGGGCATCCCGATCTGGGTGTTCTCGCTGGTGATCATGCTCGTGTTCACCGGCGCGAACCTGCTCACGGTGCGCTCGTTCGGCGAGTCCGAGTTCTGGTTCGCCACCGTCAAGATCCTGGCCATCGTCGGCTTCCTGGTGCTCGGCGTGCTCGCCATCGTGGGTTGGCTGCCGGACGTCGACGCGCCCGGACTGAGCAACCTCACCGGCAACGGCGGCTTCCTGCCCAACGGTTGGGACGGGGTGATCACCGGCCTGCTCGCGGTCGCCTTCTCCTTCGGCGGCCTGGAGATCGTCACCATCGCCGCCGCCGAGTCGAACGATCCGGCCCGCAACGTGGCCCGCGCGGTGCGCACCGCGGTGTGGCGGATCCTGCTCTTCTACATCGGTTCGGTGGCGATCATCGCCACCCTGCTGCCGTGGGATTCCGACCGGCTCGGCAGTCCGTACGTCTCCGTGCTGGAGGACATCGGCATCCCGGGCGCCGCGCACGTGATGGACGTGGTCGTGTTCACCGCGCTGCTCTCCGCGCTGAACTCGATGTTGTACGGCGCGTCCCGGATGGCGTTCTCGCTGTCCCGGCGCGGCGAGGGACCCCGGCAACTGTCCCGGGTGGCGGGCAACGGGGTGCCGCGCACCGCCGTGCTGGCCTCCTCGGCGTTCGGCTTCGTGGCCGCGCTGCTCAACGTGTGGTGGCCGGAGCAGGTGTTCAAGCACCTGCTGAACTCGGTCGGCGCGATGTTGCTCTTCGTGTGGTTCGCCATCGCCGCGTCGCAACTGGTGCTGCGCCGCCGGATCGAGCGCGAGGACCCGGATCGGCTGCTGGTGCGGATGTGGGGCTTCCCGTATCTGACCTGGTTCGTGATGCTCGCCCTCGCCGCGGTGTCGATCCTGATGTTGTTCGACCAGGACGCGCGCCCGCAGTTGCTCTCCTCGGTGGTCGTGGTGGCCGTGGTACTGGGCTTCGCCCTGGTCCGCGAGGCGCGTCGGCGCGATCTGCGCAGGCGGGCGGGCGGCCGGTTCTGACCCGGCGCCCGGCCCACCCGGGCACTCACAGCCCGGCGCGTGCCAGGGCGTGGAGTTGCTCGCTGCTCGGGCACCAGTTGGAGCGCATCTCCTCGGTCGGCCAGCCCGCCAGGGTCGCGCTCGCGGCGAAGTTGGACTGGAGATAGCCCAGCAGGGTGCGACGCGGGTCCTCGGCCAGTCGGACCACGTCGTACGCCAGCGTCGACCGCGAGCCGTCCGGCAGCCAGACCGCCTCGCGCGGCGACAGCGGCTGCTTCTCGACGCCGTCCGGCTTGGGCGCGGCGTAGGAGTAGTAGGCCGGGTGGGTGACGTTCGGGTCGCCGGCCCAGAAGCCGAACGAGATCACCTCGTGCGAGTACGCCTCGGCGGTCACCGGGTCCACGCCGCTCAACGGCGGCTCCACCCGCTTGCCGGAGAACCGGGTCAGGGCGAGGTCGAACGAGTGCCAGAACAGTTGTACGGGTGAGGTCTTGCCGTCGAACCAGCCCATGAACTCGTCGAACACGTCCGCCGACCAGGTCAGGATCCGCCAGAAGCGCTGCGCGTACTCGGCCTGATAACTCGCGTGCGTCGTGTCCTCGCGAAACGGCGTGGTCAGATGCGGGACCCCGAACGGCCGCTCCAACAACGGCACGTCGATGCCCAGGTCCGCGAGCGTCCCGTGCACCGCGACGTCGAACTCGGTCACGCTCAACCCGTCCACGAGCGCGATCTCGCGCACGTCGCCACGATCGGTACGAAACACCACACGGTGGTCGATGAAGTCGAACGCGATATCGAACGCGATGTCGGCGACGGTGATCCGGCGGGTGGTGAAGCCTCGGGCGTCCACCGTGAAGGTGATGTTCCACCAGTGGTTCTGCGGGTGGCTCGCGGCGAGCTTGACCTTGCCGACGATCTGGGCGAACAGATGCAGCGTGTCGAGAGTATCCACCCACGCGTGGTAGGGGAGTTCGGGAAGTCGAGGCGGGTCGGCGGGCGCGGTGGCCCGGGTGCGGTCGTTCGAAGGGAAGGCCATGCGCCGATTCTCGCGCCCCGACATCCCATCCGCCCCGTTTTGCTCCGCCGTCCGAGCCGGTTCGGGCGATTGTGCGCCACCCCCCGAACGGGTGAACACGGCCGGAGCGTACCCTGCGTGCGACAACATCCCAACCACCTGTACAGGGGCACTCGTGCGCGTTGTCGTCGCCGGAGCCGGCATCGGTGGGCTGGCCACAGCCCTGAGTCTGCACACGGCGGGTATCACCGACGTGACCGTGTACGAGGCGGTCCCGGAAATCCGCCCGCTCGGTGTCGGTATCGATCTGCTGCCGTATGCGGTCCGCGATCTGACCGCGCTGGGCCTGTACGACGACGTCGCCGAGATCTCGGTGGCCATCGACGAGTGGGTCCGCCACGACGGCGACGGCCGGCGCGTCCACGTCGAGCCGCGCGGTCTCGCCGCCGGCCACGCGTGGCCGCAGTTCTCGGTACACCGGGGCGAGTTGCAGATGTTGCTGCTGCGCGCTCAACTGGCCTGGCTGGGCGCCGAGTCGCTGCGTACGGGCCTGCGGCTGAGCGGATACGCGCAGACCGCGGAGGGCGTCACCGTCGAGTTCACCGACCTGGCGGGCAACACCGTCACGGACGAGGCCGACATCCTGATCGCCGCCGACGGCATCGACTCGGCGGGTCGCGCACTGATGTACCCGAGCGAGGGACCGCCCGCCCGGCACGGCCGAGTGTTGTGGCGCGGCGTATCGCCCTCGCCGGCGCTGCTCACCGGCCACAGCACGATCCTGGTGGGCGACGGCGATCGCACGTTCGTCGCCCAGCCGCTGCGGGCCGCCGAGGGCGACCGCCCCGCACTCCTGAACTGGCTCGCCGAACTCCCGCACCCGGGGCCCCCGGTCGAGCTCGGCGACTGGGAACGGCCGGCCGAACTCGACACGATCCTGGCCCACTTCGCGGACTGGGAATTCGACTGGCTGGACATACCGGCGCTGATCGCCGACGCGGACGTCGCGTACGAGTACCCGACGGTCGATCGCGATCCCCTGCCGAGCTGGTCCGACGGCCGGGTGACCCTTCTCGGCGACGCGGCCCACGCCACGTCCCCGACCGGCACCGACGGCGCCTCCCAGGCCATCCTGGACGCCCGCGTCCTGGCCCAGGAACTGGCCCTCCACACCGACCCGATCGCGGCCCTCACCCACTACGAGGAACTACGCCGCGCCGCCATGACGCCCCCCGACCCGACACCCCCCAACCCCGAGGCTCCGACCGCACACTGACCGACCCACCCCGAAACACGCCCGACGAGGCTGCCGGCACCTACGGCAGGACGCGGGCGGGCGAGTCGGTGGGGGTGGGCGGCGGGGGTGGGCCGGCCCGGGGCCGGGCCGGTCCGGGGCAGGTCCCGGGCCGGGAAGTCGAGGCGCCGGCCCGGGGCTCCCGGATGGGGCGGCGGGGGCAGATCAGCGCGGGTGGCATGGGCGACGGCGAGCATCGCGTCGCCGTCGCCGATCACTTGCCATGTGCGGGCCACGGACGTATCGCCGCAACTGCCGCCGGGCTGCGTGCGCGCCGCAGTCGTGCGCCCTACGACCACGCACCCGGGCTTCGTGGCGAAGGAACGACCCGGTGCCGCGCGACCGGCCCCACCCCCGGCCGCGCGATGAGCGGGCAACCGGCCACCCTCTGCCACGCCCACCCGACCGCGTGCGCGTCGCTGCACCTCCCACCGGACGACGTGCGGGCCGCAGTCGTGCGCCCTGCGACCACGCACCCGGGCTTCGTGGCGAAGGAGCGACCCGGTGCCGCGCGACCGGCCCCACCCCCGGCCGCGCGATGAGCAGGCAACCGGCCACCCTCTGCCACACCCACCCGACCGTGCTCCACCCCCGCACCGGGCCGGTCCGGCGGGCGGCCCACTCCCACCTGGCGGACGGGCAACGGGCCGCCCCTTGTGGCTCCCACCCGGCCGCGTAGTGGACGAGCGGCCGGCTGCCGGGCCGAGCCGCCCCACCGGACGGGTGGGGCAGCCTGGTCGAGTGGCCGGGGTCGATCCGCGCGACCACCGGGCGACGCGACGTCCACAGGCTGAGCGCGCGTCACCCCGACGCGTGTGCCGGGCGTACCGCGCTCATGGGACCAGGACGACCTTGCCCATGGTTTTCCGGGTGGCGAGTGCCGTGTGGGCGGCTGCCGCGTCGGGGAGGGCGAAGGTCGTTGTGGCGGGGCGGAGTTCATTGGCCGCGGCAGCGGCGAGTGCGGCTTCGGCGAGGGCCTTGATGCCGCCCGGCCGGTTCATCATCCGCGGGCCCAGCGGGTTCTCCACCGTCACCCCGGCATCGGCCGCGGCCTCGGCCAGATCGGGGATGGCCGTGCCGGAGGACCAGCCGAACGTCACCAATCGTCCGCCTCGGCCGAGGAGTTCCAGCGCGTCCCGCCCGATATCGCCGCCGACGCTCTCCAGGACCACCGTCACCGACCGCCCGGCGAGTTCCTCGCGGACCCGGTCGGCCCAGTCGGCAACGGTGTAGTCCACCGCGAGATCGGCGCCCGACGCGCGGACCGCCTCGACCTTGGCCGCGCCGCCGGCCGCCCCCACCACCACCGCGCCGACGCGTCGGGCCGCCTGGACCAGCAGCGTGCCCAGGCCGCCCGCCGCGGCGGGGATCAGCACGATGTCGTCGGCGGTGATCCCGGCCACCTCCAGGATGGCCAGCGCGGTACGCCCGGTGCCCACCATCGACACCGCGATCTCGGCGGGCAGTCCGTCCGGCAACATCAGCAGCGCCTGATCGTCGATGATCGCGAACTCCGCATAGCCGCCACCGCGGTTGCCCAGATGTGCCACCACCCGCCGACCCACCAGGACCGGGTCCACCCCGACGCCGACCGCGTCCACCGTACCGGCCACTTCACGGCCGAGCGTTGCGGGCAACTCCGGCTTCGGGAACGGGCCCATCCCCTCACCCGCGCGCAACATCACATCGAGTAGGTGAACTCCCGCTGCGGCAACCGCGATCCGTACCTCCCCGGGCCCGGGCTCCGGAGTCGCCACCTCCTCGTATCGCAGGTTCTCGGCCGGGCCGAACTCATTCAGGCGAATCGCGCGCATCGAACACTCCGGAGTTTGGCGAAACAGAAGGAACCACAAACACGGGCGCCAGTCTCGAACCTCAAGTTAACTTCATGTCAAGCGCCACACCCGACAACACGACGACCGGCTCCGGCCCCCGCGGCCTCCCGCGCCGTACCGTGGGCCCATGTTCGACGCCGAGGAAGCCGCCGCCACACTCGTCACCACCCTCGCCGCACTGGGCACACCGGAGCGCGCCGAGGCGGAAAAGGCGTACCTGAAGAGCGATCTGACCTTCCTCGGCGTCACCGTCCCGGTACTGCGCAAGGCGGTGACCTCGGCGGCGCGCGCCCGCCCGGAGCCGTCCCATCCCGAACTCCTGGCCCTGATCGCCGCATTGTGGTCCCGACCCGTGCACGAGAGCCGGTTCGCCGCGATCGAGCTGATGCGCATCCACGTTCGGGTACTCACCCGCGCGGACCTGCCACTCGTCGCGCGACTGATCCGGGACGCGGCGGGCTGGGTGTATGTGGACGTCCTCGCGGAGAAGGTCGCCGGAGTGCTGATGGGCCGGACGCCCGCGGACTTCGGCACCGCCGACGCGTGGGCCGGCGACGAGGACTTCTGGCTACGCCGCGCGGCCCTGCTCAGCCTGCTCCCGGGCATCCGCGCGGGCGGGCCCGACCTGGTCCGCTTCGACCGCTACGCGGACGCGATGCTGGACGAGCGGGAGTTCTTCATCCGCAAGGCGATCGGCTGGCTGCTGCGGGAGATCGCCAGGCGGGACCCGGCCTACGTGATCGCCTGGACCACCGCGCATCGGGCCCGGATGTCCGGAGTGACCTTCCGCGAGGCGATCCGCCGACTTCCCGCCGCCGACGCGGACCGGTTGCGCGCCGCCGGTTGATGCGTGCCGCCCGCGGTGGGCGGCACGGCAGGATGTGTCGATGACGACTCACCTGGTGGCCATGGGCGGCGGCGGCTTCTCGATGAACGAAGGCCCCTCCGCCCTGGACCGATACGTACTCGACCTCGCCGGTCGGCCCCACCCGCGCGTGTGCTTCATACCGACCGCCTCCGGCGACTCGGCCGGCTACGTGGACCGATTCCTCCGCGCGTTCGGACAACTGGACTGCGAGGCGGGCGAGTTGAGCCTGTTCCAGCGCACCGGCGTCGACCTCGCGGACATGCTCGCCGAGCAGGACGTGATCTACGTGGGCGGCGGCTCCACCGCCAACCTGCTCGCACTGTGGCGCCTGCACGGCCTCGACGTCGCGCTCGCGGCGCGGGCCGCTGCGGGAGACCTGGTGGTATGCGGCCTGAGCGCGGGCGCACTGTGCTGGTTCGAGGGCGGCATCACCGACTCGTTCGGCCCGGAACTCCGCCCCCTCGCGGACGGCCTGGGCTGGGCCGCGGGCAGCGTCTGCCCCCACTACGACGGCGAGGCGGGTCGCCGTCCGGCGTACCACGCGGCGATCGAGGCAGGCGTCCTGGCACCCGGCTACGCCCTGGACGACGGCGCCGCGATCCACCTCGTCGACGGCAGGGTGCACGGTTTCGTCGCCGAACGGGCGGAGGCACAGGCATACCGGGTCGAGCCCGGGGTGGGCGGGGTGGATGGGGTGGATGGGGTGGATGGGGTGGATGGCGTGCGGGAGTCCGCGTTGCCGATGGTCCGGTTGTGACTTGGTCCGTGACGTGACCTGTGATCTCACCCGAGTGTCGCCTGGCCTTTGACCTGGATACTTACCAATCTTCTGGTACCTGAATTTCAGGTAGGTACTTGAGCGGAATGCAGCGCAGGAGCAGCATCGATACCGCGAGCCGAACACCCCCGACGGGCCTGGCCCCGGGCAACCCGCCTCGCGCTCCCACCACCGCGATGGAACGAGTTCGACATGCCTGCCTTCGACATGCCCGCTTCCGACACGCCTGCTTCCCCTCATCGGCCCGATGCCCCCGATACCTCCGTGTCCGTCCTCGGCCTGGGTGCAATGGGCACCGCGCTGGCCGACGCGCTCCTTGCCGCCGGCCACCGCGTCACGGTCTGGAACCGCTCTCCGGCCCGCGCGGACGCCCTGGTCGCCCGCGGCGCCACCCGCGCCGACTCGCCCACCGAGGCGGTCGCCGCGAGTGCGCTGGTGGTGGTGTGCGTAACCGACTACGACATCGCGAACACGCTCCTGGCCGACGTCGGATCCAACGCCGACGCCGACCCGTGGGCCGGCCGCACACTGGTCAACCTGACCTCGGACACCCCCGAGCGCGCTCGGGAGGCCGCCGCCTGGGCCGCGGCGCGGGACATCCCCTACCTCGACGGCGCGATCATGGTGCCCACTCCGGTCGTGGGCACCGCCAACGGCCTTGTGCTCTACAGCGGTTCACGCCCCGCGTTCGAGGCCCACGGGGCGACGCTGCGGGCGTTCGGCCCGAACACGCCGTTCCTGGGCGAGGATCACGGCCTGGCCGCCGTCTACGACCTCGGCATGCTGGACTTCTTCTACACCTCGATGGCCGGCCTGACCCACGCCTTCGGTCTGGTCGGCGCGGACGGGGTGTCGGCAGCCGAGTTCCTGCCGTTCGCCAACATCATCTTCGGCATCCTGCCCAACATCATGACCGCCATGACCACAGCCATCGACACCGACACCCACCCCGGCGACCAGGGCAACCTGACCATGGAAGCCGCAGGCATCGACCACATCCTCACCGCCGCCAAAACCCGCGGCCTCGACGTCGGGGTCCTGGAAGCCGTCAAAGACCTCACCACCCGCACCATCGCCCGAGGCCACGGCCCCAACGCCTTCACCGCCACCATCAAAACCATCCGCAACCCATAAGCCGAGTCGGGAACAGGGCGCGGGGAGGAGAGCAGGTGGGGGCGCGAGGGGGCGGGGAGTGAGCGGGAGGCAGCGGGGAGGGGCGGGAGGGAGTGGGGAGGAGGCGGCGCGCAGCGAGGGCGGAAAGGCGCGGCGGGCGGGCGGGTGCTTTTCGGCTTCGCCGGGAAGCCTTTCGAATGGGCCGGGTGCTTTCGAGGTGCGGTGCGTCTTGGTCGGGTTGGGCACGGGTGGCCTTGTGCTAAACGGTCGGCGTGGGCTGGTGGAGGTGGGCCCGGTCCCGGGGGCGCCGGCGGCCGGGAGCCCTGAGCTCTCCGGCGAGAGGTGGGTGTTGCTCGGCGGGAAAGGCGCCGGCAACGGCGAATCGGGAGGGCGCTTTCGTCAGGTCCGCCGGGGAGCCTTCCCGAGTGGGTCGGGTGTTCGCGGCCTGCGGTCGCGTCTTGGTGGGCAGCGGATGGCCTTGTGCTAAACGGTCGGCGTGGACCGGCGGAGATCAGCCCGGTCCCGGGGTCACCGGCGGCCGGGAGCCCTGGACTCCCCGGCGAGACCTGGGCGTTGCTCACCGGAAAAGCGCTGGCAACGGCGCGGAGGGAGGGCGGCCCGGTCGGGTCCGCCGAGGAACCTTCCCGAGTGGGCCGGGCGTTTGCGGCCGACGGTCACGTCTTACTCGGCAGCGGGAGGCTCAGTGCTAAACGGTCGACGTGGACCGGCGGAGAGCGACCCGGTCCCACCGTCACCGGCGGCCGGGAGCCCTGGACTCCCCGGCGAGACCTGCGCGTTGCTCACCGGGAAAGGCGCTGGCAACGGCGGAGCCGGAGGGTGCTTTCGTCGGGTCCGCCGGGGAGCCTTCCCCAGTGGGCCGGGCGTTCACAACCGACGGTCGCGCTTTGGTCGGCAGCGGGAGGCTCAGTGCTAAACGGTCGACGTGGACCGGCGGAGAGCGACCCGGTCCCACCGTCACCGGCGGCCGGGAACCCTGGACTCCCCGGCGAGACCCGGGCGTTGCTCGCCGGAAAAGCGCTGGCAACGGCGGAGCCGGAGGGGCGGCCCGGTCAGGTCCGCCGAGGAGCCTTCCCCAATGGGCCGGGCGTTCACAACCGACGGTCGCGCCTTGGTCGGCAGCGGATGGCTCAGTGTTAAACGGTCGACGTGGACCAGCGGAGATCGACCCGGTCCCACCGTCACCGGCGGCCGGGAACCCTGGACTCCCCGGCGAGACCTGCGCGTTGCTCGCCGGAAAGGCGCTGGCAACGGCGCAGCGGGTGGGTGCTTTCGTCGGGTCCGCCGGGGAGCCTTCCCCAGTGGGTCGGGTCGTTTCGGCGGGCGGTGGCGGGAGGGGAGGAAGGCGGGGCCGTGGGTGGGCGGTTCCGGTTGCTGGAGGGCACAACCCGGCCCTCGACACGCGCTCTTCCCGGTCGGTCCCGTAAAACCGCAGGTCAACGGGAAACCGCGCGCTCGAAGCAGTCCCGGGATCCGGATCATGACCCTAGAAGCCCTCAGACCGCCTCTCGCCCGACCGTCCCGCCCCCACAGCCCCCCAAAAAACGACCCAACCCACTGAGGAAAGCTCCCCGACGAGCCTCACCGAGCTACCCTCCCAGGCGCCCCGACCCGAAACGCCCACCGAGAGCCCGACCCACCCTCAATCCACCACCGGCATTCACAAACCGGCCCTCGGCACGCACTCCCGCCGCCCATCCCCGCAAAACCGCAGGTCAGCGGCAAACGACGCGCCCGAGGTCGCCCCATCATCCGGATGCAGACCACCCAAGCCCACCAAGAGCCCTTCCGCCCACGACACCCACTCCAAACGCCCGCAGAAAAGGCCGGGCCCACTCGGGAACGCCCCCCGGCGAACCCGACCGGACCGCCCTCCCGCTCCGCCGTTGCCAGCGCCTTTCCGGCGAGCAACGCCCAGGTCTCGCCGGGGAGTCCAGGGCTCCCGGCCGCCGGTGACCCCGGGACCGGGCTGATCTCCACCGGTCCACGCCGACCGTTTA
>NZ_JBHZAV010000121.1:0-28400 GCF_042754445.1 Embleya sp. NPDC059213 | reverse complement strand
AGAAAGAATAACTCCCGCCGACGGCACCGACTTATAGTTACGGATCCGGGCAGCCGGCGACCACCGGCGGCGCGGGGCCGACCGATCCACCCTCCCGCCAGCCCGTGCCCACCGACGGCCCGACCCCCGAGAGGCCCGAGAGACCCGAGGAATCCGACGAAACGCCGCCCGGCTCCGGCGGCGTGTTCCCGCTCCCGGTCCGCGAGGCGATGAAGGCGGCGCGCGTCGTATCCGTCCTCCTCGCCGTCGCCCTGATCGTCGGCCTCGGACTGACCTTCGGCCCCATGGTGTTCGACCACGACACGGCGAAGGACCGGACGCCCGCCGGCAAGAATTCCGGCTCACCTCCGTTACCGGGTCCCACCGGTACGGGCCCCACCTCGACGGGCACCCAACCCGGGACCATCCCACCGTCCGACCTCCCGGACGCATCACGCCGCCTCCTGGAGCGCGGCTTCCTCAACGTGGGTATCGCCTCCAATTCCACGGACCTGCTCTCCGAGGGCGGGGTGACGGGCGCCTACTCGGGATTCGACATCGAGATCGCCAAGGTCGTCGCGGCTCATCTCGGCTTCGGCCCGGACCGGATCCGCTTCCAATCCATCCCCGCCCAGGACCGGCTACGGGTCATCCAGCAGCAGGTGATCGACTACTACGTCGGCACGTTGACCATCACCGACCAGCGCAAGCAGGTCATCGCGTTCGCCGGGCCGTATCTGGTCAGCGGGCAGGGCGTCCTGGTCCGCACCGACGACCGGGTGCTGACCGGATTCGACTCCTTGCTGGCCGATCGCCAGGTGTGCTCGGTCACCGGCACCACCACGCTGGCGAAGCTGCAACACGACATCCCGAAGGCCATCGCGGTCTCCCGGGACAACTACGGGGCGTGCGTGCAGGATCTGCTGAGCGGGCACGTCGACGCGGTCACCACCGATCAGGTCCTGCTTCAGGGTTACGTGGCCAACAACCCCGGCCGGCTCAGACTCGTGGGCCCCGCGGTGACGGCCGAGCGGTACGGCATCGGCGTGGCGATCGACAATCCGCCCCTGCGCAGGGCGATCGACGAAGCCTTGCGATCCGCGTTCACCAACGGCGTGTGGAAGGACGCCTACGAACGCACTCTGGGCCGTACCGGGATTCCCGCGCCCGCGGCGCCGGTGTTGGAAATCTCCTGACGCTCGCCGGCACCGTCGGTCAGGACTTCACGGCGTCCGAGAGACGGACGAACGTATAGCCCTGCTGGAGGAGTTCGGGCACGGCCAGGCGGATGCCGGCAGCGGTACCACCGCGTGGATGGTTCAGGTGACCGATCACGACCGAGCCCGGACGTACTCCCCGCATCGCCTTGCGGACCTGCTCGGGGGTGAAGGTGGCGCCGCCGTCGGCGTTGACGTGGAAGCTCGCGAAGCGTTCGCCCAGGTCGGTGACGATCCTCGCCGCGACGTCGTCGCAGTAGGCCGTCCCGGACCGGAAGAACCGGGGTGGCCGGCCGAGCAATTCGGTGAGTTTGGCCCGGTTGCCGGAGATCTCGTCGTAGACCTCGCCCGCGTCCCGGGTGCCGGGAATGCCGTAGGCGGCGCGGCCGGAGACGGACAGCGGCAGGTGCCGGGTGCCGTGGTTGGCGATCTCGAAAAGCGGATCGGCGGCCAGTTGCCGAAGTGTGGGCAGGTTCTCGTCCACCCAGCGGGAGTTGACGAACAAGGTGGCCGGGACCGACCGTTCGCGCAGGAAGTCGATCAGCGCCCGGTCGTACTCGCTGCCACCCTTGCCACCGCACGCGTCGAAGGTCAGCGCCGCCACCTTCGCGGTGGTCGGCAGTCGGGACAACGACCCCGCCACCTCCAGGCCCCAACTCGTGGGCACCTGCCGACCGTACCGGGCGACGATCTCCGCTCGGGTCGGACCGACGGCCGCCGGCGGACCCGAGGACGGTTTCGGACTCGACTCCGCCGGCGCGGGACGAGCCGCCGCCGGCGCCGGTGGTGACGTCGTACTCGGCGAGGCGGACTTCCCCGCGTCCGAACACCCCGCCAACAGCCCGCCCAACGCGGCTGCCAACATCGCCCGTCGGCCCACGTCCATCGCGCCGTCCTCCACATCCGCGCGACGCCCACCGCCGTGCGGGTTCACCCTAGAAGATCACCACCCCACCGCCTGCGTGTGGCACGCCGCCGAGTGTCGGTGACACCCACTACCCTCGCGACACGGTCGGGCACGTCGACCCCGACCCCGGACCGCGACGCTCCCGGCCGACTTCCGGAAACGGCCCTGGGCTGCGTCGAGAGCCACCGCCCGCGCCGTTCGAGACTCGCGCGCAATGGCTCGCGTCAGCGACCGGAGAGCCGGTCAGATGTCTGCGTGTGCAACCTTCCCGCTGTCACTGGTGGTCAATGGCCGGTTACCTATGGTTGACGAGGCCGGCGGGCCCGGGGTTTCATGCACCGGTGGGAGAACGTGTGCAGGGCGACACTTGGGGGCTCGCAAAGGCCATGGAGTTCATCGAACGAGGGCCGCAAATCGGCAGGTTACGCACGGCGCTCCGGGAGTGCGCCGCCGGGCGCGGCGG
The DNA here is from genome assembly GCF_042754445.1 of Embleya sp. NPDC059213. Lineage (NCBI taxonomy): Bacteria > Bacillati > Actinomycetota > Actinomycetes > Kitasatosporales > Streptomycetaceae > Embleya > Embleya sp. NPDC059213. The sequence goes on along the minus strand of NZ_JBHZAV010000121.1, from coordinate 25,834 downwards.
CATCGTCCTGGTCGATGGCGCCGTGGGTTGCGGCAAGAGCGAGATACTCGGCTGGGTCGCCGAGCAGGCGACGGCCGGCGGCGCGATATCGCTGTCGGCGGCCGGGTCGGCCGGTTCCGCGACCCGGGCCCGGCCCCTGGCGATCCTGGGCCAGTTCCTGGACGGCCCGGGCGTACCGACCCGCCTGGCCCTCGCCGTGAACCGGCTGGTCGAGGACGAGGACGGCGCCCGCGCGGCCCGGCGATTCACCACCGCGATCCACGAAGTCGCGCTCCGGCGACCGGTGGTGCTGTCCCTGGACGACGTGCAGCACGCCGATGACGCCTCGGTACGGTGTCTGTTGCACCTGGCCCGACACTCGGGCCGGGCCAGGGTGCTCGTACTGCTCGCCCGCTCGCCCCACTTCGCGCCGACGGACCCGCAGTTGCCCACCGAATTCCTGCGCCAACCCGAGCTGGAGCACCTCCACCTGGCCCCGCTGAGCCCGACCGGCGTGGCCGAACTGCTCGCTGCGGCTGCCGATGCCCCGGACCCGCGCCGGACCCAGCGGTACCACGAACTCACCGGCGGCAACCCACTGTTGCTGCGCGCGCTGATCGCCGAGCAGGGCTCCGCAACGAGCGCGGCGGCGGAACCGGCGCCCGGTGGCCCGTACGGCCAGGCCGTATTGGCCTGCCTGCGCCGCGGCGGCACCGGGATGTGGCGGGTGGCCAAGGCCGCCGCCGTGCTGGATGTCGGCGTGTCGGCCGAGGTACTGCGTCGGCTCGCCGACACCACCGCGCTCGCCACCGCCCAGGCCCTGGGCGCGCTGTCGAGCGCCGGCCTGCTGGAGGGCGACCGACTGCGCCGCGCGGCCCGCGCCGCACTGCTGGACAGCCTGGATCCGACCGAACACAGCGGTCTGCACCGCCGCGCCGCCACCGTGCTGCGCCGACAGGGCGCTCCGGCGGCCCGGATCGCCGACCATCTGCTCGCCGCCCGCGAGGCACCGGAGCCGTGGGCGGTGGACGTGCTGCGCGAGGCCGCCGAGGAAGCGTTGGACGGGGATCGGGCGCGCCGGGCGATCGCCTGCCTCGAACTGGCCGCCGAACAGTGCCGCGACCCCGCCGCCCGCGCCGAGACGCACCTGCGGCTCGCCGAGGTCACCGGACGGCTCAACCCGCATGCCGCCGAACAACGGTGCCTGGGCGAGCCGTTGACCGCACTGGCGCTCGGCGATCTGCCCGAGTCGAGCATGACGGCGCTGGCCCACCAGTTGTTGTCGCACGGCCGGCTCGACGCGGCCCGTCGGGTCCTGGGCCGGCTCAAGGAGCAGAGCGACCCGCGGGCGGAGTGGATCGAGCAGCTCGAATCGGATCTCCCGCTCCCCTGGCTGCACCACCCGCAATCGGCTGGTCCGTTACCCGATCCCGTCGAGGGCATCGAGGCCGCCGAACGACTGCTGCGGGTCTCCGGATTGACCGACGTGACCGTGTCGCCGCTGGTCTCGGCGCTGCACCTGTTGATCGACCGGGACCGGGCGAGCCGCGCGGAGGCACACGCCCAGGCCCTGCTCGCCGAATCGATCCGGCGCGAAGCCCCGGGTTGGCAGGCCCTGTTCGGTTCGGCGTGTGCCCAAGCGGCGCTGCGTCAGGGCCGGTTGCCGGAGGCGGAACAATACGCGCGGCAGGCGATGGCGGTACTGCCCGAGCGTGCCGGAAGTCTGTTCCTCGGCGGCCCGCTGGCGAGCCTGATCTGCATATACACCGAAATGGGCGATTTCGAGGCCGCCGCCCGGCAGGTGAACCAGCCGGTCGGCAAGGACCTGTTCACCGGCCTGCACGGCCTAGCCTATCTGCGCGCCCGGGGCCGGTTCCTGCTGGCCACCGACCGGGTTCGGGCCGCGCTCGCCGATTTCCTCCAGGTGGCCTGGCTCGCCCATGGCTGGGGAGTCGACCAGCCGTTCTTCGTCCCGTGGCGGACCGACGCCGCCGAGGCCCTGTTGCGGCTCGACGAGACGGACCGCGCCCGCGACCTGGTGGCCGAGCAGTTACGGCTGTGCGGCCCCGGTGGCGGCCGGATTCGCGGCACCACGCTGCGCCTGCGCGCGATGACCGTCGACATCGCCGACCGCCCGGCGCTGCTGAGCCGGGCGGTCGAGGCGCTGCGCCGGTCCGAGGACACCTTGGAGTTGGCCCGCACTCTGGAGGCCCTGGCCGAGTCCTACCAGGCCCTGGCCGAGCCGGTCCGCGCCGCCACCCTGCAGTCCCGGGTCTGGCACCTGACCCGGGACTGCGGCGCCCGGCCGCGCACCCGCACCATCGCGCACGCCTACGCCGACCTGCGGGAGGCGAACACCGCCGGCGCCGGCGCGTATCCGGGAGGCGAATCGGGGAATCTGAGCGAATCGGAGCGACGGGTCGCCGCACTGGCCGCGTCCGGATACAGCAACCGGGGCATCGCCGAGGAGTTGTTCATCACGGTGAGCACCGTCGAACAGCACCTGACCCGGGTCTACCGCAAGCTCGACATCAAGAACCGCCGGCAACTGCCCGTCCACCTGCGGTCGCACCCGGATTGGTGTCGCCCCACTCCCGGGCCGCGCGGCGCCGGCCCTGGGGCCACCGACGGCCCCCGGACGGCGGGGCTCGTGGCGGCGGCGGACTCAGACCCGCACCGGCAGGCCCAATGCCCGGGCGAGCAGGCCGCGGTGCAGGTCGCCGGGACCGCCGAAGGCAGCCGCCGCTGACCCGCACGGCCCCGGCCCGAGGATCACCTCTCCGGCCGAGCCCGTCCGGCCCGGCAGGCCCGGCAGGCTGGGGAGTTCCGGAAAGCCCGGTACACGCTCGATGTCGGGCACCCCGGCGCCCCCGGCCGCACCCGCGCCCACTGCCGCCGCCGGTCCGAGCAGATCGCTTACCAACACGCCGAAATCAGCCGCAAGTTCCCCGCCGAGCGCGCCGGCCGCGAGCCCGTGCAGGCGGGCCGCGATGTCGCCGATGCCCCGCGCGGGCAGCGCCGCCGCCACCGCCGGCAGGCGGATCGCCTGGACCCGCGCGGCCAGTTCGGTCGGTCCGGCACGCGCCGCCGAGCCGCGCGGTCCCGCCGCAGAGGCGGCCTCGGGGCCCGCACGCAACAACCCGATCAGGTCGACCAGGCCGCGGTGGAGGGTCGCCGAGACGTCCCCGGCCGCGATCGGCTCGGCGGCGAAGGTGTCCACGATCACCGGCCAACCACCGCCCACGGCACCGATCCTGGCCGTGTCGGCGACCCGGACCCGGTCCGGCAACACCGTGCCACCGCGCTCCCCCGCCGGGGATCGATGGGGGCGCACGGTGACACCCGGCGTGTCCACCGGCACCAGAAACACGGTGCGGCCGGCCTGCGTTCGCTCCCGGTCCGGACCGGTCCGCGCGACCAGCCACACGTAGCGGGCCCGATGCGCGTCGGCGGACCACAGCGGGTCGCCGGTGAGGAGCCATTCACCTCGATCGTCCGCGCCGGCCCGGACGGCGTGCACCCGCACCGCGGCCGGGTCGAAATCCGCCCGCACGGCCCGATCGGTCGGCGCGATGCACAGCGTGCCCCGGCGGATCCCGGACAGCGAACGGCAGTCGCAGCACGTGGGTGGCCGCGTCGCCGGCCTCGATCAGGCAGTCGGTACCGGCGTCGGCATCGCCCGGGCCGCCCGGCAACGCGGTCACCACCCGGATGCCCCCGTCGCCGATCGCCCCGGCCAGGCCGGTATTCGCGGCGAACAACCGGGCCGCGACGAACGCGTCCAGCACCGGCAGCGGGCACGCGGCCCGCCCGAGCGCGCGGGCCAGGGCGATCGCGGCGGCCAGGGCGTCACTGTCGCCCAGGTCGAACCAGCCGTGTACGGCGCCCACATCCCACAGCCGGTCCAGGTCCCCGGTGGGCGCGGCGCCGGCCCGGCCCCAATGTCGGGTGATCAGGGCCGCCGCGTTCGCGGCGAACTCGCCGACCTCGTCCCGGTGCGACACGTGCATGTCGTGGCTCCCTTCGGCGCTGCGTCCCGAACACGCGTCGGGCCGTGCGGAACTGCTCGGGTGGTGTGGGCAACACCCCGCGATTCGTCCGGGAATCGCCGGGTCGACGGCACGGCCGCGAACACGCGGCGGTCAACCGGTTGGCCCGGCCGGCGTATGAACCCGGGATCGGCGACGGAACCCCTGACTACCGCCCCTACCCGGCTGGGGTCGCCTTTCCCCTGGCTGCGGCCCCTACCCGGCCCGAGGCCGCCGTTCCACCCCCGGTCGACCTCGACCGCCGGTTCGCGGATCCGCGGCCGAGCGGCTTCAGTTCACGGTCGGGTTGGGGCAGAACTGGTTGTCCACCCGCTGGATGGGCGTGCTCACCGAAACCGCCGGCTGCGTCCCGGTCGCCGCGTCGCGCTTGGCCGACATCGCGGCGGTGCACACCAGTTGCTCCAGGGCGAGCGCGGTCAGCGGAGCGGTACCCGCGAGGTCGATCCGGATGGTGGCGTCCTGGAGACTCACCCGCGCCGGGCCGGCGGTCGCCGGGACGGCGCTGGTCACCTGGGCCCGGGCCTCCTCCCAACTCGGCCCCGCCAGCAGCAGATTGATCGCGGCCAGCGGGGTGACACCGGTGATCGAGGTGCGCAGCGCGGGCCGGATGCGGTGGTCGACGATCAGGTAGACGTACAGGCTGCCGGGTTGCCCCGCCGGAGCGGGCGAGACGATGCCCTCGGCGGGCATCCCGGCGTCCACCGCGCTGGTGGTGGGAATGCCGCAGCCGGCGCCGACCCCGAGCAGCGCCAGCGCCGCGAGCGAGCGCCGACACCGGGCCGCCGCGGTGCGTCCTGCCACGACACCGTTGCGAGCCGTCTTCATCCGTCCTCCGCGATTCGGGTCCGGGCATACCGGGGCAGTTCGACGGTGAACACCGCGCCCCCGTCGGATCGGTTCGCCGCCCGGATGCGTCCGTCGTGCAGTCGCACGTTCTCCAGCGTGATCGCCATGCCCAGACCGCTGCCCGCCGAGCGGGCCCGGGCCGAGTCGGCCTTGAAGAAGCGCTCGAAGACCCGGTCCAGGGTGTCGGCGGCCAGGCCCGGGCCCCGGTCGGCGACCCGCAGCACGATCCACTGGCCGTCCGCCCGCCGCTCGCTGCGCAGGCTCACCTCGACCGGCGGCGCGCCGTGCCGCAGCGCGTTGCCCACCAGGTTGGCCACCACCACGTCGAAACGCCGGGGGTCGACCTCGGCCCGGATTCCCGCCGGCAGGTCGGTGATCACCGCCTGGGACCAGGCCCGGCCGGCCAGGCAGCGGCGGACCGCCTCGGCCATGTCGAATTCGTCCACATGCAGCGCGGCGGCGCCCGCGTCGAAACGCGAGATCTCCATCAGGTCGTCGACCAGTCGGGTGAGTTTGCCGGTCTCGGTGGAGACCAGTCGCAGTGCGGCGGCGGTGTCCGGATCCAGGTGCTCGGCGGCGGCGTCCTCGTCCAGCACGTCGATCACCGCGGCCATCGCCGCGAGCGGGGTGCGCAATTCGTGCGAGACATCGGCCGCGAAGCCGCGGGCTCGGGCCTCCATCGTGCGCAGTCGCGCCTCGTTCTGTTCCAGGGCCGCCGCCGTGTGGTTGAAGTCCTTCGCCAGTTCCGCGAGTTCGTCCCCGCCCTTGACCTCCAGCCGGGTGTCCAGGCGGCCCTGGGCGAGCCGGCGGGTGGCCCGTTGCAGGGCCCGGACCGGGCGCAACACCCCACCGGCCACCACGAGTGCCAGGACCAGGGCGAGCAACACCGCCGGGATCGCGCCGTTGCGCGCGGCCCGAACCAGCGCCGCCTCCTCCTCGATCTGCGCGCGCATCGGGGTGAACACGTAGACCGATACTCCGGACGGAATTCCCCACATCGGTTTGGCGAAGGTGATCGGCACTCCGACGGCGAGCCAGATCACGCCCTTGCGGTCGATCCGCTGGAACGCGGTGTTGACCCGCTCGGTGACGTGATAGCGCAGTGCCTCCGGCACCGCGTCGGGGCCCAGCATGCGGTCGCTGGTCACCCACTGGTCCCGATAGGCGGCCGCGACGATCCAGTGGTCGGTGTTGCCCCGCGTGTCCACGAGCGCCACGATCCGCTCCAGCGCGGCCCGGTCCGGCGGGAACGGCACCGACGGCGCGACCGCCTCGACCCGGTCGCGCACCGACCCGACCACCGAGTCCTGGGCGCGTTGCAACATCGCGGTCCGCGCCTCCCGATAGGTCAGCGCGGCGGTGGCGAGCGCGGCGAACGCGGCGACGAGCAGGCAGGCCGAGGCCAGCCGCACCCGCAACCCACGCAGCCCGCGCAGCCGGCCGAGCGGCCCGGTCACAGCGGGCCGAACCGGTAGCCGAAGCCGCGCACGGTCTGGATGTAGCGGGCCGGCCGATCCGGTTCCTCGATCTTGATCCGCAGGCGCTTGACGCACGCGTCGACCAGTCGGCTGTCCCCCAGATAGGGGTGCTCCCACACCGACTCCAACAACTGGCCCCGGCTGAACACCTGGCCCGGCGAGGCCGACAGGGCGAGCAACAACCGCAGTTCGGAGGGCGCGAGGGCGATCGGCCGGCCGGCCTTGAGCACGGTGAGCGCGGTGCGATCCAGGGTCAGCTCACCGTGTACCTCGCGGCGCCCGGCCGGGGCGGCCGACTCGGTGCGCCGCAACACCGCCCGGATCCGGGCCTCCAGGACCCGTGCCTGCACCGGCTTGACCACGTAGTCGTCGGCGCCCGCCTCCAGGCCCAGCACGATGTCCATGTCGTCGTTGCGCGCGGTGAGCATGATCACCGGCAGGGTGCCGACCCGACGGATGCGCCGGCACACCTCGAAGCCGTCGATACCGGGCAACATCAGATCCAGTACGACCAGGTCGGGAGCGAACCCGGCCACTCCCGCGAGGCCCTCCTCGCCGGTGTGCCGCACCTCGGTGGCGTGGCCTTGCCGGCGCAGGCCGATCGCCAGGCCCTCGGCCACGGCGGGGTCGTCTTCGATCAGGAGCACACGAACCATTGCCTCAGTATCGATCAGCGGCCGGCCCCGAACGCGCTTCGGGCAAACGATCGGCCCGGTTGTGACAGAACGGTCTTCTTGCGGGCCGATCGCGGTCATCCTCGGTCGCCATGGTCAGGCCATGACCACACACACTGTGCTTCCCGCCCGCCGCCGTCGATCGTCCAAGCCGATCATGCTCACCGTAGCCGCGCTGCTGGCGCTCGTCGCCGGCTGCGCGGGCGAGACCGGCCGGACCGCCCCGGTGTCGGTGTCCACGGTCTCGGTCGGACCCGACACACTCGGCGCGCTCGCCCCCGCCTGGCCCAAGGACGGCCAGGCGGCCGTGACGGTGGAGGGGGCGCGGGAGCCGGTCGCCTCCGGCGCCGCGAAGCCGACGCCGACCGCGAGCCTGGCCAAGGTGATGACCGCCTACGTGTTCCTCAAGAGCAAGCCCCTCGCGGCCGGCACGGCGGGGCCCACGTTCACCGTCTCGGCCGAGGAGGCCAACCGGTACCCGGAGCGGCTGCGCCGGTTCGAGAGCCTGACCCCGGTCCGACCGGGCGAGCCCTTCACCGAGCGTCGGGCCCTGGAGGCGCTGATGGCCGTCTCGGCGAGCAACATCGCCCACGAGATCGCCCGCTGGGTAGACGGCGACGAGGCGACCTTCGTCGCCCGGATGAACCGCACCGCCAAGGAGCTGGGCATGCGCGACACCACCTACACCGATCCCAGCGGCTTCGACCGGGCCACCGTGAGCACCGCGGCCGATCAGGTCAGGCTGTTCACCGTCGCGATGCGCGACCCGGCCTTCGCCGCGGTCGCCGGCGTCCGCAGCTACACCGACTCGACGCAGGTCACCAAGGCCAACAGCAACACCCTGCTCGGCCGCGAGGGGGTACTCGCGGGCAAGACCGGCTTCACCACCCCGGCCGGCGGCAACCTCGTCTTCGCCGCCGAACGCCTGATCGACGGCCGGCCACAACTGGTGGTCGCCGCCGTCATGGCCCAGCGCAAGGGCAGCAGCGCCGCCGCCGCGATCAACGCGAGCGAAACCCTGATCCGCTCGGTCGGCACGTCGTAACCGGTCGGCACCTCGACCGGTCGGCACCATGCGAATCAGCCGCCCGACCCGGCTCCGTCACAGGCCCCGAAGGCGGCGCGGCATCCGCTCGGCAGGCGATATTCGATGGCCCGGTGCCCGGTCGGCTCCTACAGTGACCGGGGAGTCGGCCCGCGATCGGGCCCGGAGCACCGGCCGGCGAGCGGGGAGTGGAGATGCGTACGCACTATCCCCGCACGCCGCACGTGCCGTGGTCGCCGGGAGCCGGTGCCGACGACGTGCGAGCCGCGGACCTGTCCGGACTGCGCGGCCGCGAAGTGGTGGTCACCGAGAAGCTCGACGGCGAGAACACCACGTTGTACCCGGACGGACTGCACGCCCGCTCACTCGACTCCGCCCACCACCCGTCGCGCACCTGGGTCAAGGCGCTGCAGGGCCGGATCGGCGCCCGGATCCCGCCCGGGTGGCGGATCTGCGGCGAGAACATGTACGCCCGGCACTCGATCGGCTATGACGCGCTGGCGAGTTGGTTCTACGGATTCTCGGTCTGGACCGGCGATCGTTGCCTGGACTGGGACGAGAGCACCCGCTTCCTGCGCCGGTTGGGCGTGCCGACGCCGCCGGTGTTGTGGCGCGGAGTTTTCGACGAGCGGGCGCTGCGCGCGATCCGGCTCGACCCCGCTCGCCGGGAGGGCTTCGTGGTCCGCTCGGTCGAGGGCTTCGAGCGCGCGGACTTCGGCCGGCGAGTGGCCAAGTGGGTGCGGCGCGGGCACGTGCGGACCGACACGCACTGGATGCGTGCCGAGGTGGTCGCGAACGGTCTGGGACCCGACGCGGCGCTGTGGGCGGTGCGTTCGGGCGCTCCTGCGGACCTGTCCGCGCTGTTCGCGGCGCTGGGCCCGGGTCCGGGCCCGGGCGGAGGATGGGCCGCCGAGCCCGACGTGGTCGCCGACGCGGGCGCGCGGCTGGACGTGCTGGGCCGCACCGGGGACGCCCGGTTGGCCGGGGTGCTCGCCGCCGCGCTGCACGCCGAGCATCGCGGGACGCTGCTGCCCCGACTCGGGTCGGCCCTCGGCCTGCCGCTGGCGCGCCGCGTCGCGGACCTGGTCGGCTTGCACCGGCACCTGCGCCGCCCCTTCCCCGATCACGAACGCCCGCGTGGGCTGGCCCGGTTGGCGGTCGCCGCCGATCTGGGCGTACTGCACGCGGTGGCCGCCGCCGCACTGGTCGGGCGTACCGGCGCCGAAGCCGACGAGGAACGCGAGCAGGTGGAGTGGTCGGCGCTGGTCGCCGCGGACGCGGACCTGTTCGGGGAGGCCCCGCTGGCGCCGCTGCGCGCCCGGGCCCGGGAGGCGTTCGCCGACCTGGACTCGGCGACGGCCGACCGCTGCTGGGCGCAACTGCGCGAGGCACACGCCAAGGGCTGGTCGATGCCGCCCGAGGTCGCGCGGACCCGATGGCGCGGCGACTTTCCTCGGCTGATCCACCTGATCGGCTGCTCGGGCAGCGGGAAGAGCACCTTCTCCCGCGAACTGCCGGATGTGACCCACCGGATCGGCCTGGACGACCTGCGCGCGGCGCGCGGCGCCCGGGTGGACCGCTCGGCCGACGGCGAGGTGCTGCGCGAGGCGTTGCATCGACTCGACACCGCACTGGCGGCCGGCGGCACGGTGGTGTGGGACGCCACCTCGCTCAACGCCCGGCAGCGTGCTCCCGTGCACGCCGTCGCCCAGGGCCGCGACGCGCTGATCACCCACGCCGTGTTGCCGATCGGCGAGGACGAGTCGGAACGACGCAACGCCGTACGCGAACACCCGGTGCCGGCCACCGTACGCGCCGCGCAACAGCGGCGGTTCGCACCGCCCTACCCCGGGCAGGCACACCGGACCTGGTACATCGGCGCGGGCGGCACGGTCGAGGACGTCGCCGGCTCGCTGGACGCGGAGGACGCGTGATGCGCACGAGCGAGGAGATCTACCACCGGGTGCGCTGGGACCCCCGGTTCGATCCCGCGCGGTTCGTACTCGCGGTCCACCGGCGCGGCGCGGAGCCCAAGCGTGTCCCGCTGCCCGCGTTCGTGCCGGGCGGCGAGATTCCCTGGCATCGGGTGTTGCGGATCGAGGCGGACGACGAGGTGGTGTGGGATCGAGCCGGCCGGGTGGACCGGATCGACACGTGCGCCGCCGGCCGGGTGCGGGAATCCCACCGGTTGCCCACGCCGTTCTTCACCGCGCGCCGACCGCACACGTTCGACCCGGTGCTCGCCGACTGGCGACCCGCGGGCACGCCCGACCGGGGCCGGATCGACGCACCGGCGACCACCCGGATCCGGGTGCTGACCTGGAACACGCTGTGGGATCGCTACGACGCCGACCGGATCCGAACCGCGCGCCGTCGACCGCTGTTGCTGGCCGCGCTCGCGAGGGCCGACGCCGATGTGATCGCGCTCCAGGAGGTCGAGGCGGACCTGGTCGCGCTGTTGGCGGCCGAGCCGTGGGTGCGCGCCGCGTACACGATGGACACCGATCCGAACGGTCGGGACGTGCCGGACAGTGGGCTGTTGTTGCTGAGCAGGCTGCCGGTGCGCGAGTCCGGGCGGCATGCGTTGGGCCGGTACAAGGCGGTGGCCGCGATCACCGTCGCCGGCCCGGCCGAGCCGCTCGTGGTCGCGGTCACCCACCTCACCAGCGACCACGCGCAGGACGGTCCGGGCCGGCGCCGGGTCGAACTGGCCGCGCTGGCCGACGGTTTCGCCCGGGTGCCGGGCGATCTGGTGGTGGTCGGCGACTTCAACGACGGCACCACCGGGCCGGCCGACGTGCTGGGCCTGGCGGATGTGTGGACGCGGGTGCACGGCGCCGACGACGACACCCCCACCTTCGATCCGGGCGTCAATCCGCTGGCCGCGATCGGCTCGCGCACCGGCCGCGCCGCCCGGCTGGACCGGGTTCTGCTGCGCACCGGCGGGTGGAGCGCGGAGGCGGCGGTGCGCTACGGGGACGCGCCCACGCCCGACGGCCTCTACGCCTCCGACCACTTCGGGGTCCGGGCGGACCTGGTGCCGGCCGGCCCGCCGACCGGCGATGTCCTGGACGTCGCGTCGACCGCGCGCACCGCGCTGGCCTGGTTGCCGCCGCGACGGTTGTGGCCCGTGCTCCAGCGGCTCCGTCACACGCACGATCCGCAGGTGGACCGCTGGCCGCCGCACGTCAACGTGCTGTTCGGCTTCGTCCCGGAAGCCGACTTCGAGCGGGCCGCGCCCCTGCTCTCGGCGGCGGCGGCCGCAGTGGCGCCGTTCACCGCACGTCTGGACGGCGTACACACCTTCGGCCACCGCGAGGACGCCACCGTGTGGCTCGATCCGGCGGCGGCCGACGAATCGCCGTGGTCGCTGCTGCGGGACGCCTTCGCGGCGCGCTTCCCACGCTGCCCGGGCCGCGCGGACGGCTTCACCCCGCACCTGACCCTGGGCCGCAGCGCCGACCCCCAGCGGGTGGCCGCCGAGTGCGCGAGCCGACTGGAGCCGATGTCGGCGCGCGTGGGCGAGTTGGTGCTGCTCTCCCGCCGGGGCGACGAGCCGATGCGGGTGCGGGCCACGATCACCCTGGGCACGGGCGAACTGCGGTGGTCGTCCGACGCGGTACCGCCGGGTCTCGACGTCGGACCCGCCCGCGAGGCTCCGACGCCTTCGGGTGACGGACCGGACCCGGACGACCGGACGAGGCGGATCACTCGGTGCGTTGCCGCGGCGTTGGGCCAGGGCGTCGTCGTGTCGCCGGTCGGCTCGCGGCGGATGGGGTGTGCGCTGCCAAAGGCCGACATCGACCTGGTGGCGGCCCTGCCCGGCCACACCGTCGACCTCGCCGACCTCGCCGAGCGCATCGCGGCGGCCCTGCCCGAGGCGAGCGCCGTCCGGCCGGTGATCGGGGCGCGCGTGCCGGGACTGCGGTTGCGGGTGGGCGGGTCGGCCGTGGACCTGGCCCTGGTGGCCACCGGCGACATCGAGCCGGTCGACGCCCCGGCCCGGCGCGCCGAGTTGGCCGAGCCGGCCGCGTTCACCTTGAGCGCGATCACCGACGCGGACGCGATCCGGCGCGCGGTGGGCGCGGACCACGAACGGTTCGCCGACCTGGCCCGACGGGTCAAGGCGTGGGCGCGGGCCCGGGGCCTGGACGCGGCGCCGTTCGGCGGACTGCCGGGTCTGGCCTGGTCGATACTCGCCGCCCGGACCACGCGCGAGGCCGCAGGTCTGGCCGGCGACGACCTGTCGGCGCACTTCTTCGCCACCTGGGCCGCGTGGGACTGGCGCGAGCCGGTGTCCCTGCACGAGGACACCAAAGGCCCGCACTCGCCGGCCGGCGCGCCGGTGTCGATCCTGACCCCGACCCGCCCGGTGCGCTCGTGCACCACGCAGGTCACCCCCGGCGGACGCGACCTGCTGGTCGACGAGCTGTACCGCGCCTGGGAGTCGACCACCTCGACCGCGACCATCGACCCGGCCGCACCCTCGATCCCGACCGAACACGGCGATCCGTGGCCGACGTTGCTCGAACCACCCCCGCTGCACCGCCGCCACGCGGCCTGGTTGTTGCTGACCGTGCTCCCGGCCCCCGCCGACGAGTTCGCCGCCACCACCGGCCGGCTGCGCGGCCGCGTCCGCGCCCTGCTCACCGCACTGCACGAGGCCGGTGTCGCCGACGCCCACGTGTGGCCCCGCACCTTCGAAGCCGGATCACGCACACACCTCGCGATCGGCCTGGGCGCCGGCCCACCCGACGCGGACACGCTCGCCGAGATCACCACCCGGTGGTGCCGGGGCCTGCCCGGCGTCGAGGCGACCCGGGTCGAGGGCGGCGCCGTGCCGACGCTGTGCTGACCCGGGCACCCGCTCGCCCGCCACGTGCATTCCGTGCGACGTGCACGATCCGGCGTCGTGAAACCGGCGTGGCCGGGTCGACCCATCCGCCGTCCGTACGGCCGTCGTTGCGCCCCGAGGCCCGGCGGGGCGCCCGCCCCGCCGGGCACACGATCAGGTCGTGGGTGCCGACGGGCTTCGCCCGTTCGGGTCGGTCGACCGGGTCCTGCCGAGCAATTGCTCCAGCAGACGGGAGTCGGTGATCACACCCAACACACGCGGTCCGGCTCCGCTGATCGCGCGTCCCTTCGGATACTCGATCACCGCCACCAGACGACTGCGATCGCGCGCCATCAACGCGGCGATCTCCAGGACGGTGTCCTCCGAGTCGGCGACCGAGGGCAGCGTCTTCTCGTGCCGCAGGCAGTCGCGCACGGTACGCCCGGCCAGGGCCCGGTGTGTTCGGCAGACACACGGTTGGTCGAACACCCCGTCCGGCTCCGGATCATCGATCACCCGGCTCGCCAACAGGGCGACCAGGGACGACGCGGGTAGAACCGCGAACGGTTCGCCGCCGGCATCCAGCACCAGTACCCCGGTCTGACGTTGCGCGGCTACCAGTCGGGCCGCGTCCAGAGCGTCGCTGTCGAGGGTGACCATCGGATACTCGGCCACCAGATCACGTGCGCGCATCACGAACTCCTTCAGCGTCGACGGTCGATGCCATTCGGGCGCCTCCCCACGGTCGTGGATTCGATTCCCTCACCTTGTCGCACCCGCCTCGACAAGTGTGGCGAGGGTTCCCCCTCAGGAACCGGCCCTTTCGTCTGCGCCGGCCGGCACGAATCCCGCGCGGGAACACCGGCGTACGGCGCGGGACCGCCGCGGCGAAGCCGGCCGAGGGCACCGAGCCGAGGTCGGGACCGGCCCGAACGCGTCGTGCACGGCCCGCGGAAGGATCACGAAGTCGCGCCCCGGAACACCGCGATGCCGTCGGAACCCGGCGACCGCGTCCCGTGCGGTCACGACGGCGAACCCGGGGTCCGGCGGCCACGCGCACCCGTCACCGAGCGGCGCGCCCGCGACCTACCGCCGATCAGGGGCGAGCAACGCGCTCCGGAAATCACCGAGTTGCCGGCGGCGCGGGCTTCGCGCCGTTGCTCCGCGATCGACGAGTCGAACGCGCCGGCGGCCGAAGGGACCGCTCCCCGGCCGAGTTCCACCGCGAGGACCGGCGCCGGCGCCCCGCGCCCGGCGCGACATCGGCCCCGGACGATGCCGGGGACGGTCCCGCTCGCTGCGCGCACGGCGGTGTCGCCGGCGGCCCGAAACGCGGGCTCGGCGACAATCGGCCCGCCTCGACCGACCCCGAGGTCGCTCGGCGACCGGGCTCGGCCCCGGCCGCAACGGGTCTGCACGCGGCGGCCGGACGTGGTCCCGCCCACCGGCGGGAAGGACCCGGTGGCGCCGCACGGGGGGACGGCGCCACCGGGTGGGGAAGGATGGCTCAAAGGGGGATGTTGCCGTGTCGACCGCGGCCGGCCGGTGCGCCGGACAGTGCCGCGACGACCCGCTCCACGGTGTCCCCGGGTTCGATCACGGCGTCCACCACACCGAAGTCCAGGGCCCGGCCGACGCCGCCGGAGATGCGCTCGTGCTCGGCGACCAGTCCGGCCAGGAGTTCCTCGCGCGCCGCACCGTCCACGGCGGCGAGTCGCTTGCGGTGCAGGACGCCCACCGCCGCCTCCGCGCCCATCACCGCGACCTCGGCCTCCGGCCAGGCGAACACGGCGGTGGCGCCCAGGGAACGGGAATTCATCGCGATGTAGGCGCCGCCGTACGACTTGCGGGTGACCACGGTGACCCGGGGCACCTCGGCCTCGGCGAACGCGTGCAGCAGCTTGGCACCGCGCCGGATCACCCCGCCCCACTCCTGGCCCACCCCGGGCAGATAGCCGGGCACGTCCACGAGCACCACCAGCGGGACCCCGAAGGCGTCACACATGCGAACGAACCGCGACGCCTTCTCCGCCGACAACGAGTCCAGGCAACCGCCCTTGCGCAGCGGGTTGTTGGCGATCACGCCGATACTGCGCCCGGCCAGCCGACCGAGGCCGACCACGATGTTCGGCGCCCAGTGCGACTGGAGTTCCGCGAAGTCCGCCGGACCCGATCCGTCCACGATCGCGTACACCAACGGGCGGACGTCGTAGGCGCGGCGCGCCGACTCGGGCAGCAGCGCCCGCAGGTCCTCGGTACGGCCGCGCGCGGCGTCCGGGTCGAACCGGCCGGGCCGGGCGAAGAAGCCGGCCAGTCGACGCGCGTGGACGTACGCCTCCTGCTCGGAACCGGTGGTCACATGGGCCACGCCCGACTGTCTGGCGTGTGCCTCCGGGCCGCCCAGGCCCGCCATGTCGATCTCCTCGCCGGTGACGCTGCGCACCACGTCCGGGCCGGTCACGAACATCCGGCCGGCGGGCGCCATCACCACGATGTCGGTCAGCGCGGGACCGTACGCCGCGGCGCCCGCGGCCGGCCCGAGCACCACCGAGATCTGCGGAACCCGGCCCGAGGCACGGGTCATCGCCGCGAACATCCGGCCCACGCCGTCCATCGACTCCACCCCGTCGGCGAGCTTGGCGCCGCCGGAATGCCACAGACCGATCACCGGGCAGCGCTCGCGCACCGCGGTGTCCACCGCCTGCGAGATGCGCTCGGCGCCGGCCCAGCCGAGCGCACCGCCCATCACCGTCGCGTCGGTGCAGTACGCGATCACCCGGACGCCGTCGATGCGACCGGACACCGCGTAGACGCCCGCCGGATCCTCCCCCGGCAGGGCCCGCACCCCGTCCTCGTCGAGCAGCCGACCCAACCGTAGTCGCGGATCGCGCGCGTCGGCCGGGTCCGCTGCCGACGCCGACCCCGGCGGTTGCGCCCGCGTCGTTACGACCTCGCGTTGCTCCGGAAGTCCGGTGGTGGCAGTGGTCGTCATGGCTTCCCCGTTTCCCCAGCCCGTTTCCCCAGCCGTGGATCGACGCGACGACCCGGACTCCGGGCAGCGCCGATCCCCCCGACGGCGCCGGTTCCGCCACGAGGCTCCAGCCATTAAAGCGGCGCGACCTTAACTATCGCTTGCGGCGGCCTTTCACCCCCGGCACGAGGCACGTTCGGGCGCACCGACCGCTCCCCGGACGACCGCCTGCCTCGGCGGTGTTGTCAGGGTGCGGAACCAGGCGTAGAAGGGAAGGACATGCGACGCCGGCAGGCGTCGGACGCGGTTTCGCGAACACGACTGCACCGTGCGCCTCGTGGGCACGACGACCACTTTGCACGTTCCCCTCGAAGGGAGCCCGGCATGTCGACGGAACCCGTTCAGCGATGCCCCGTGCTCGACCCCACCGCCCGCGCCGGACATGCCGAGGCGGCGGCGCTGCGCGCTCGGGGACCGGCCGTTTGGGTCGAACTCCCCGGAGGAGTCCGGGCCTGGTCGATCACTCGGTACCACGTCGCCCAAGCACTGACCACCGACCCCCGGGTCTCCCGCGACTTCCGCCGGCACTGGCCCGGACTGGCCGAACTGCCCGAAGGCTGGCCGTTGGCCTCGGTGGCACTGCAACAGAACTTCGCGAACACCTACGGCGCGGAACACCGCCGACTGCGCGCCCGGGTCGCGCCGTCCTTCGCACCCCGACGGGTGGACTCGATGCGCCCGCAGGTCCAGGCGACCGCGGATCGCCTGGTCGACGCGCTGGCGGCGATACCGCCCGGCGAAAGCGTCGACGTGCGCCGGGCCCTGTCGCTGCCGCTGACGATGACCGTCATCTGCGATCTGTTCGGGGTACCGGACGGATTGCGCGCCGGGCTGGGCACCGCGATCGACGCGATCCTGGACACCGGGATCGAGGTCGCCGAGGCGATCGCACGTCAGCACGAACTCCAGGCCCGACTTGTCGAGTTGATGAAGTACAAGCGGGAGCACCCGGGCGCCGACCTGACCAGTGACCTGCTCGCCCCGGTCGCCGAGGAGGAGCAGTCCTCGGAGCAGCAACTCATCGACTCGCTCTTCCTGATGCTCGGCGCCGGCTACGAGACCTCGGTCAACCTGATCACCAGCGTCCTGTCCGAACTGCTGTCCCATCCGGAGCAGTTGGCTCGGCTTCAGGAGGGCCTCCTGGACTGGAGCGACGTGATCGAGGAGACGCTGCGGCTCGAAGGCCCGGTCATGTACCTGCCGTTGCGCTATGCGGTGGAGGACATCGAGCTGGGCGAGGGGGTGCTGATCCGTCGCGGCGACCCGATCATCATCGCCTTCGCCGCCGCCGGGCGGGACCCGGCGGTGCACCCCGACGCGCCCGACACGTTCGATCCCACCCGCGCCGACAAGGCACACCTCGCCTTCGGCTACGGTCCGCACTTCTGCCTCGGGGCACATCTGGCCCGGCTGGAGACGCGCATCGCGGTGTCCACCCTGCTCGACCGCCTCCCGCGGTTGGCCCTCGCCCACCCCGAGCAACCACCCCCGCCGATCCCCTCGCTGGTGGTCAACGGCCCGACCCGCCTCGACGTCATCCCGACGCCGGCGGTGCCGACCTGATCCCGACCGGGGTCCGGGGGGCCGGCGGCAACGCCGGTGTCCGATGGTCGACCGCGATCAGCGGATCCCCGGTGAGCGGGTGATCGAGAACCACGGCCCGGATACCGAACACCTCGGCGAGCAGTTCCGGGGTGAGCACCTCACGCGGCGTCCCGGATGCCCGCAGCGCACCCTCGTGCAGCACGTGCAGCCGATCGCACACCGAGGCCGCCGCGTTGAGGTCGTGCAGCGCGATCAACGTGGTCCGCTCCTGGGCCCGCAACAGGGCCAGGAGTTCGACCTGATGCCGCACGTCGAGGTGGTTGGTCGGCTCGTCCAGCACCAGCACGTCCGGCTCCTGCGCCAACGCCCGTGCCAGCAGCACCCGTTGCCGCTCGCCCCCGGAGAGCGTGGCGAACCGTCGGCCCTGGTGCGCCTCCACCCCGGCCTGCACCAGGGCGATCAACACGGCCGCCCGGTCGGCGGCGCTGTCGCCCGCGAACGCCTTCTGGTACGGCGTACGGCCCATCGCGACCACCTCGCGCACGGTGAAGTCGAAGTCGTTCTCCCGCTCCTGCGGCAACGCCGCCACGTGTCGGGCCGCCGCCGCGGGGGTCATCGCCCGCAGGTCCCGGTCGCCGAGCAGGACCCGCCCGGCCTGCGGCTTCAGGTGCCGGTAGACCGTGCGCAACAGGGTGGACTTGCCGCTGCCGTTGGGGCCGACCAGCCCGGTGATCTCACCACCGGCCGCGATCAACCCGACGCCGGTCAGGATGTCCCGGCCGGAGAGGGTGACGTGCAGATCCTGCACGGTGATCCGGCTCCGCTGCCCACCGAACCCGGCGCTCTCGCCCGCGGCCTCCCGTTCACCCTCGCCCGTCATCGCGTCTCCAGCCGTCGGTCGAGCAGGAGCAGCAGCACCGGCGCGCCGATCACCGCGGTGACCACGCCGATCGGCAACTCCTGGGTGCTGACCGCCGTGCGGGCCAGCGTGTCCACCGCGACCAGCAACACCGCGCCGAACAACGCCGAAACCGGCAGCAGTCGGCGGTGATCGCCACCGATCAACAACCGGCAGACATGCGGCACCATCAGTCCGACGAAGCCGATCGCTCCCGAAACGGCGACCAGCACCCCGGTCAACACGCTGGTCACCGCGAACAGTTCGCGGCGCAGTCGGGCCACGTCCACGCCCAGTCCGGCCGCCGTCTCGTCGCCCATCAGCAGCGCGTTGAGCGCCCGGGCCCGAGCCTGGAGACCCAGCAGGCCGAGGGCCACCGCGGCGGTGGGCAGCGCCAGTTGCTCCCACTGGGCCCCGCTCAGGCTGCCCATCAGCCAGAACAGCACCCCGCGCGTCTGCTGCTCGTCGCCCGCCTGCAACACCAGGAAGCTGGTGAACCCGGACAGGAATTGCCCCACGCCGATCCCGGCCAGCACCAGGCGCAGCGGGGAGAATCCGCCGCCGCGCCGAGCCAGTGCCCACACCAACGCGAAGGCCGCCAACGCACCGGCGAACGCCGAGGCGGACAGCCCGTATCCGAGCACCCCGCCGGTGCCGGCCCCGAGCACGATCACCGCGACCGCACCGAGCGAGGCGCCGGAGGAGATGCCGAGCAGGTACGGGTCGGCGAGCGGATTGCGCACCAGCGCCTGGACGGCGGTGCCCACCAGCCCCAGTCCCGCGCCGACGACGGCGGCCAACAGGGCTCGCGGCAGCCGGAGTTGCCAGACGATCAGGTCGCGCGTGCCGGGCTCGGGCGACTCGCCGGTCAGCCGTCGCCCGACCACCGACCACACTTCGCCGATCGGGATGTCCACCGACCCCAACGACACGGCCGAGGTCAACGCGACGACCAGGAGCACGGCCAGGACGACGACCACCCACCCGGTGCGCGCCGGGCGACCCCGGTCACCGTCGGTGGGAGCCACCGGCGCCGGCTCGGCCCGGCGTCGGATCCGACGCTCGAATACCGAAACCACCGGCCCCTACCCTGCGGCCGGCGCGGGTCGGACCAGGTCCGGGTGGATCGTGCTCGCGATCCGCTGCACCGTTTCGGCGTTGCGGACCCCGGCGATCGTGGTGCTCTCCGAGCCGATCCGGACGAACTTCCCGTCCCGCACCGCGTTCAGGCCCTTGGTCGCGTCGAACGTGCGCAGGAATCGTTCGGCGTCGTCGAACGCCTTCGCGTTGGCCTCGGCACTGCCCTTGTTCCGGACACCGAGCTGGATCCAGTCCGGATTCCTGGCGACCACGTCCTCCCACGAGACGGGCTTGAAGTCGCCGGCGCAGTCGGCGAAGACGTTGCGTGCCCCGGCCTGGGTGATCACCGCGTTGGCAACCTGTTTGTCGCATACCGCGATCGGCTGCTTGGTACCGGCGTCGAAGTCGAAGAAGAAGTACGTCGGCCGCCGATCCTGCGGCACACCCGCGAGCGCGGTGCGCACCGAGCCGAGGGTCTGCTCCATGCCGGCGACGAGTTGTTCGGCCCTGGGGGAGGTCCCGGTGACCGCGCCCAGGGCCCGGATGTCGGCCTCGACCTCGGCCAAGTCCTGTTGCGGGCCCGGGCGTTTGCGCGCGCAGGCGGTGGACTTGAGGTAGATGTGCTTGATGCCGGCGGCGGCGAACTCCTTGGGCGAGGGCCCCGCACCCATCGCGCCCATGCCGCCCATGTCGGCGAAGGTGTCGAGGTAGAGGTCGGCGCCCGAACCGAGCAACTGCTCCTTGGGGATCACCATGTCGCCGAGCACCCGGACCCGGTCGGCCTGTGCCGAGAACTGCGCCGGCATGGTGCCCTTGCCGGGCGGGAAGCCGGTGCCGATCACCCGGTCGCCGGCGCCGAGCCAGAACAACATCTCCAGGCCGGAGGCGTTGCTGGTGACCACCTTCCGCGGCGCCTCGGTGAAGGTCGTCTCGGCACCGGCGCAGTCCGTCACCTTCACCGGGAAACCCGACGCGCCACCGCCCGGCTTCGTCGCGGCCGCGGTCGCCCCCGAGGCGGCGTCCTCCGTGTCCGTCGAACCGCCTCCACAGGCCGTCGCGAACAAAACCACCGCGGCGGCCACGCCACCCACCTTGCTGCCCCGCACAGTTTCGCTCCCCACAAGTACCGACAGGCGCCCGCGAACGCGAACCCGGACACTCAGTCGGCCACCACCCGAGCGAAGTTCCCGCCGAAGGCCGACTTCCCGTCGCCGGTCCCGGCATCGCCGATCGGCGCGCCCTCAGCCGGCCGCACGGTCGGCGAGGGGGCGACGGCGCAACGCGGTGCGGGCCAGGGCCGGGTGGGTCCACGCGCCGTCCGGGTGGTAGACGTTCCTACCCGGCGCGACGATCGTGTCGATGCGATCGAGCGTCTCGTCGTCCAGGGTGAGCGTCGCGCCCTTCACCGACGCCGCCAACTGGTCCATCGTGCGCGGCCCGATGACGACCGAGGTCACCGCCGGGTGCGCGGTCGGGAAGGCGAGCGCGAGTTCGGGCAGCGTGCAGCCGATCTCGTCGGCCAGGGCGACGAGTTGCTCGACGATGTCGAGCTTGGTCGCGTTCACCGGCAGGGCCGGGTCGAAGCGCCCGGGGTTGAGCCCGGCCCGACCGGAGGTCAGGTCGATCGGGCCGCCCTTGCGGTACTTGCCGGTGAGGAACCCGGACGCCAACGGGCTCCAGGTCAGCACACCCATGCCGAGGCGCTCGCACACCGGCAGCAACGAGCCCTCGATGCCCCGGGCCAGGATCGAGTAGGGCGGCTGTTCGGTGCGAAAGCGTTGCAGGCCGCGACGCTCGGCCACGTGATGGGCCTCGACCACGTCCTCGGCCGGGAAGGTCGAGCAGCCGAACGCGCGGATCTTGCCCTGCCGCACCAGGTCGGTCAGTACGGAAAGGGTCTCCTCGACGTCGGTCGACTCGTCCGGGCGATGGATCTGGTACAGGTCGATCCGGTCGGTGCGCAGCCGCCGCAGGCTGTCCTCGACCGCCGTGGTGATCCAACGCCGCGAGTTGCCGCCCCGGTTGACCCCCTCCCCCATCGCGAAGTGCACCTTGGTCGCCAGGATCACGTCGTCGCGCCGGCCCCGGAGCGCCTTGCCGACGATCTCCTCGGATTCGCCGGCCGAGTACATGTCGGCCGTGTCGACGAAGTTGATCCCGTGGTCCAACGCGGCGTGCACGATCCGGGCGCAGTCGTCGTGGTCGGGATTGCCGACCGCCCCGAACATCATCGTGCCCAGGGCCTGCACGCTGACCCGGATGCCGGTGCGGCCGAGAGTGCGGTAGCGCATGGTCGTGCTCCTTGGGTGCTTACGGGTGTGGCGACCGGAAATCTACGAGCTGGACTCGACTCCAGGTCAAGTCCCATCCTGTGACGCGTGACCGATACCTCCGAGGACCTGACCATCGGCCAGGTCGCCACCCGCACCGGCCTGAGCATCGACACCCTGCGCTTCTACGAACGCGAGGGCATCCTGGCCAATCCGGTCCGCCGCAACCGGGCCGGCCGCCGGGTCTACGCCGAACACGACATCGCCTGGCTCGACATGTGCGTGATCCTGCGCGGCTCCGGCATGCCCATCCCCGCCATCCGGCAGTACACCGAACTGGCCCGCGCCGGCGATGGCACCGAACGCGAACGCCTGGCCATCCTGCGCGAACACCGGTCCCGGATAACCGCCCAGATCGACCAACTCCACCGGTGCCTCGACCTGATCGGCTACAAGGTGGGCGTGTACGAGGACTACCTCGCCGAAACCGAACCCGAACCCGAACCCGAAAGCGACGCCGAAGCCGAAGCCGAAGCCGAAGTCGAAGTCGAAGTCGAAGTCGAGGCCGATGATCAGGTGACGTGACTCGATGACCAGATGACACGATGGCCCGCCCGAACCGCCCGGCTCGCCCGCCCCGCCGGAACCCGGCTGCTATTCTTCGATTGACCGATCAGTCATCGAATCGAGAGGCCGCCCGCAGTGCCCCGCACCGTCGATCCCGACCGCACCGCCCAGCGGCGCGAAGCGATCACGCTCGCCGCCGCCGGCCTCTTCGCGGAGCAGGGGTTCGAGCCGACGACCGTCGCGGACATCGCCCGGGCCGCCGGGCTCAGCGCGGCGAGCGTCTTCTACTACTTCCCGGACAAGCGGGCGGTGTTCCGCGCCGTGTTCGAACGGGACCTGCCGCTGTCCCACGGACGCGTCGCCCGATTCGCCGGCGCCGAGCACCCGACCGAGGCGATCGTCGAACTCGTCACCGAGCTGGCCGCCGACGCCCGCGACCCGAGCGCGGCCGGCCTGCTCGTCGAGCTGCTGCGCCAGGTCGGTCGGGATCCCGAGCTGGTCGACGTGGTCACCCGGACCGAGGCGGTGCTCCGGGACGGCCTGGCCGGCCTGATCGCCCGAGGCATCGCCGACGGGACGATCGACCCGGCATTGGACCCGAACGAGGCGGCCGGCTGGATCCAGACCGTGGTCGACGCCGTATACCTGGGCGCCGCACCCGATCGGGACGCCACACCCGCACTGCGCCGCACCGTCGCGCGCTACCTGGCACCCGCGCCGAACGAGACAGGGGAACCCCATGGGCAACACAACGGCCGATGACCGGACGGTCACGGTCCGGATGCCGTCGGTGTGGCTCTGGCTGATCGGGGTCGGCGCCACGCTGCTCGGCCTCGGCGCCGGGTTCGCGGTCGCACCGTTCGTGGACTGGTTGATCGACCTGGTCGGCTCCGCGCCCGGCCCGCTGCGACTGGCCGCGAAACTGCCGACCCGCTGGGCCGTACCGATCGGCACCGTGCTCGGCGCGGGCCTCGGCGCCTGGGCGGCCGTGGCCGCTCGCCAGGAGAGCCCGGTCCTGACCGTGGCCGCGGACCACCTGGCGATCCACCGGGACGGCTCGGGGCTGCACATACCCCGGTCCCGGATCGCCACGATCTTCACCGACGGCCGGGACCTGGTCGCCCTCGACCCGAACGAGAGCGAACTGGCCCGGGTCCGCGCGAGCGACCTGCCCACCGGGCACCTGCGGGACGCCTTCGCCCGCTTCGACTACCCGTGGCGCGGCAGTACCGACCCGCGCGAGGCGGAGTTCTCCGTCTGGATCGACGGCACCACCGATCTGGACGAGGCCGCCCACACCCTGCTGCGTGCACGCAAGCGGGCCCTGACCGACAAGCGGGCCGGCGCGGCCGAGGACGCGCTGGACGGGCTGCGCCGGCTGGGCGTCGCCGTCCGCGACCGCAAGGGAGCCCAGCAATACCGCCCGCCCCGACCCGGCCCGCGCGACCCCGCCGAGTCGTAGCCGTCGACCCGCCTCGCCCCGGCCACCGCGTCGAGCACCGATTCCCCGGCGCCGCCGACGAGTGGCCCCACCCGCCGGATCCCCCGACGGCCACCCCCTACCGCGCCGCTCCCGGCAGCGTCGCCGCGACCCGCTCCCGGCCCGGCCCGGACAACGCGGCGAGGCCCGCCGGCCGGCCGGTGGCCAGGAGGAGCAGGTCGCCGGTGGGACCGCGGACCTCGTCCGGCCCCGGGCCCGCCGACCACCGCGCATCGGTGGCCACCAGCCGAATCCCCCGAAAACGCTTGCGGGCGCCGTAGAACGGGCTGCGCAGCACGTGTTCGAGGGCGGCGAGCGCCGGCTCGATGGGCATCGCCCGCTCGCGGCCGAGCGGTCTCGCGACGTCCTGCCCGTGCACGAGCGCGTCGACGAGCGGGTCCAACGGCGCGGCCAGCGGCGCACGGCGGGCCGACCCCGCGGTCTCCCGGATCTGCGCGACGAGTTCCGCCGGGGTGTACCGGGCGGCCAGTTCCCGAGCCTCGTCGGCGCCCCACCGTTCGAAGTCGCCCCGGGCCCGGATCGCACCTTTGATCATGCCCGCCAACGTGGTGCGCGTCGACGTGGTCACATGCGCGGCCAATTCGTGCATCGTCCATGCCTCGCAGAGCGAGGGGGTCGCCCACTCCCGCTCGTCGAGGTCGTCGAACAGATCGGCGAGGCTCAGTCGTTCCGCTCGTACCCACGCCAGGATCCGGTCGCGGTCCATGTCGGTTCTCCTCAAGTCCCGGATGGTGTACTCGGGTCGGCCGTCGGCCGTCCCGCTTCGTCGGTCGGGTCCAGAGCCGCTTCCGGCGCCCCGATCGCGCGCAACCTGCGTCGCAGATGTGCCCGTTCGGGTTCGGTCCCGGCCAGGTCCAGCGCCTCGCGGTAGGCCGCCGCCGCCTCGGCGCGCCGACCGAGCCGCTCCAACAGATCCGCCCGGGCGGTCGGGAAGGGGTGGTAACCGCGCAGCCTGGGCTCGTCCGCCAGTTCGTCCAGCAGCGCCAGCCCCGCCTCCGGGCCGTCCCGCATCGCCACCGCCGCGGCCCGGTTGAGCGCGACGATCGGCGACGGGGTCAGCACGAGCAGGACGTCGTACAGCGCCACCACCTGCGGCCAGTCGGTGGTCGCGACGTTCGCGGCCTCGTCGTGCAGCGCGGCGATCGCGGCCTGCACCCCGTACCGCCCCGGTGGGCCGCCGGTCAGCGCGGCGACCACCAGAGCGCGCCCCTCCTCGATCATCGCCCGGTCCCACCGGCCCCGGTCCTGATCGTCGAGCAGCACGATCGCGCCGTCGGGATCGGTCCGTGCCGCGCGCCGCGCGTGGATCGACAACATCAACGCGAGCAGCCCGGCGAGTTCACGTTCGGCGGGCAACAACCGGCGCAGGATCCGGGCCAGCCGGATCGCCTCCTCGGCGAGGTCGAGCCGCTGCAACCGCGGTCCGGAGCTGGCCGCGTAGCCCTCGGTGAAGATCGAATAGATCACCTGGAGCACCCCGGGCAGCCGCGCGGGCAACTCGTCCGCGCCGGGCACCCGGAACGGGATCCGCGCCTCGCGGATCTTCTTCTTCGCCCGGACGATCCGCTGGGCCATCGTCGCGGTCGGCACCAGGTACGCCCGGGCGACCTCGGGGGTGCCGAGCCCGGCGAGGCAGCGCAACATCAGCGCGCCGCGGTCCTCGGCGGGCAGCGCGGGATGGGCGCACGTGAAGAACAGTTGCAGCCGCTCGTCGGGCAGATCGTCGCTGGCGTCGGCCGGCGGCGCCGGATCGGCCCGATCCGCCTCCACCTGCAATACGGCCAGCCGGGCGGCGTAGGTGCGGTCCCGGCGCAACCGGTCGACCGCCCGACGGCGCGCCGTGGTCAACAGCCAAGCGCCCGGCCGGTCCGGCACGCCGTCGACGGGCCAGTGCAGCAGCGCCGCCTCGATCGCCTCGGAGGCGACCTCCTCGGCCAGGTCGAGATCGCCGAAGCGGCGCGCGAGGGAGGCGAGCAACCGGCCCCGTTCCTCCCGGAACACCGACTCGACGGACGCGTCCACCGACGCGTCCCGGAC
>NZ_JBHZAV010000120.1:0-29072 GCF_042754445.1 Embleya sp. NPDC059213 | reverse complement strand
CCTAAACCCACCCCCACCCCGGGTGGGCCCTACACACCGCCCCGACCGGCGTTCGCGTCTCCGGGAATGCCGGGTCGTAGGCTCGACGCGGAGAACCCGCAACGATCTGCGCGGCCGATCGGCCGCGGACCTTGGAGTATGTATGAGTTCGCCTCGCTTCGACCGGAGTCACACCGACGACCTGATCGAATTCATCGGTGCCAGTCCCTCCCCCTACCACGCGGCGGCGAACGTGGCCGAGCGGCTGGAGGCGGCGGGCTTTCGGCGACTGGCGGAGACGGCCGCGTGGGACGGCGGGTCGGGCGGGCGGTACGTGCTGCGCGGGGGCGCGATCGTGGCCTGGTACGTGCCGGAGGGCGCCGAGAACACGCGCGGCTTCCGGATCGTGGGGGCGCACACCGACTCGCCGACGCTGCGGGTCAAGCCGCGTCCGGACACCGGGGCGGCGGGGTGGCGACAGGTCGCCGTCGAGGTGTACGGCGGGCCGCTGTTGAATTCCTGGCTCGACCGCGACCTCGGGCTGTCCGGCCGGATCGTGTTGCGCGACGGCGGCGAGCGCCTGGTGTTCGTGGACCGGCCGGTGTTGCGCGTGCCGCAGTTGGCGATCCACCTGGACCGTTCGGTCAACGAGGCCGGGTTGCAGTTGGACAAGCAGCAGCACATGACCCCGATCTGGGGACTGGGCCCGGTGGACGAGGGCGCGCTGATCCGGTTCGTGGCCGAGGAGAGCGGCGTGGCCGCCGGCGACGTCACCGGGTGGGACCTGATGGTCCACGACGTGCAGAAGCCGAGCTACCTCGGCCGTGATCGCGAACTGCTCGCCGCGCCGCGCCTGGACAACCTGCTGTCGGTGCACGCGGGCCTGGCCGCGCTCCTCGCGGCCGCGCACGACGACGTGGCGCACATCCCGGTGTTCGGCGCGTTCGATCACGAGGAGACCGGCAGCGCGTCCACCACGGGCGCGGCCGGTCCGCTCCTGGAGACCGTGCTGACCCGGATCGTCAGCGCGCGCGGCGGATCGTTGGACGACCGTGCCCGCGCGTTCGCCGACTCGTTCCACCTCTCCAGCGACGTGGGTCACGCGGTGCACCCGAACTACGTCGGTCGGCACGAGCCGGGCCACCACCCGGTGCCCAACGGCGGCCCGATCCTGAAGGTCAACACCAACCAGCGCTACGCGACGGACGCGCTCGGCCGAGCCGTGTGGACCGCGGCCTGCGAACGCGCGGGGGTGCCGGCGCAGATCTTCGTCGGGATCAACTCGATCCCGTGCGGCTCCACCATCGGTCCGATCACCGCGACGCGCCTGGGCATCGAGACGGTGGACGTCGGCACCGCCTGCCTGTCCATGCACTCGTCCCGCGAACTGTGCGGCGCCGACGACCCGTTCCTGCTGGCATCGGCCGCCGCCGCGTTCCTGGAGGGCTGAGCGCCGGCACGAATCAGCGGGCATGGGACCGGGAACTCCGGGTAGGCGCGAGCCGACAGTCAATCGAGCGCAGCGCAAACCCGCCGCACGTTCAGCGGATCGGAGTGAACGAACTCATGGGCATCGGAGCGGGCATCCTGTTGATCGCGGTAGGCGCGATCCTGACCTTCGCCACCGACTGGAGCGTGTCCGGCGTCAACATCGACGTGGTCGGTGTCGTACTCATGATCGCCGGAGTCGTGGGCATCGCACTGTTTCTCATGGTGTGGGGGCCGCGACGCCGCGAAATGTCGTTGAACCCACCGCCGGCCGGCTACGTGCAACCGCCGCCCGTGGACGGCTACCTCGAGCAGCCCGTGGAGCGGATCGTCGAGGAGCGGCCGACCCGCCGCTACCGCCGACGCTGAAAACCATCTCGGCACCACCCCCCTGACGACCGCCGCTCCGGAGCCTCCCCCCTCCCACTCCGGAGCGGCGGTCGTCGCCGTCGGAGCCCGCCCCGGTGCCGGGCCCTGTCCGGCGGACGGGGCCTAGGTGTGCGGCATCCGGAGTTTGCGGACTCGGTGGGCCGCGGACTCGACGACGGTCAGGTAGAGGTCCTCGTCCAGGTCGGCGACCACCGCCACGGCGGCCGGTTCGGCCAGGTCGGCCAGGAGGGTGGAGACGAATCCGTCGGTGGGGTCGTAGCGGCGCAGCACGCCGTTGTAGGTGTCCGCGATCACCACCGACCCGTCAGGCAACGTGTCCACGCCCAGCGGGTGTTGGAACAGCGCGTGTTCGGCGGGGCCGTCCCGCAGGCCGAAGTCGAACAGCCCCTTGCCGACCACCGTCTCGACGCCGCCGTCCACCAAACGACGCAGCGCCGAGGTCTCCGCGTCCACCACCCACAACGTGTGTCGATCGGGGGACACCGCCAAGCCGGACGGCTGGGCGAAGCTCGCGGTATCGACCGGGCCGTCCTCCATGCCCTCGTCGGTGGTGCCGGCCAGCACGCCGACGCCCTCGCCGACCGGGTCGAACTCCCATAGCTGGTGCACACCCGCCATCGCGACGATGATCCGGCCGCCGAACCACGCGACGTCCCAGGGGCTGGAGAGGTCGATCGTCCGGGCCGCGCCGTGGTCCTCCGCGCCGTGCCGGCGGCGGCGGCCGGTGCCCGCGACCGTGCGGATCGACCCGGTGGCCAGCGAGACCCCGCGCAGCGCGTGGTTGGCGGTGTCCGCGACCACGACGTCGTACCGCACGTGGGCGGCCACCTCGGGCGGCAGCAGGGCCATCCCGTGCGGCTCGGCCAGCATCGCGTGCCGGGGCCCGCCGTCGAGCAGCCCGCGTCGGCCGGTACCGATCCGGCGCAGCACCGTACGCCCGTCGTCGGAGAGTTCGGCCAGCGAGTGGTGCCCGGTGTCGGCGACCAGCAGGGCCCCGGAGGGCAACCGCAGCAGTTGGCCCGGGAAGCGCAGGTCGGTGCGCGGCGGCTCCGTCCGCTCGAAGTCCCCGGCGGCCCGGCGCAGCGTGCCCTTGCCCTCGTGCTCGACCACCAGCTCGGCGATCGTCGCCTCGATCTCGCTCGCGTGCCCCTCGCCGGACACTTGCGCCACCACGTAGCCCTCGGGGTCGACGACCACCAGGGTCGGCCACGCGTGCACCGCGTACTGCTTCCACGTGCTCAGCTCGGGGTCGTCCAGGACCGGGTGCCGCAACTCGTGGCGCTGGACCGCGCAGACCACCGTGCCGTGTTCCGTCTCGTGTTCGAACTTGGGCGAGTGCACGCCGAGCACGGTCAGCACGTCGCGGTGGCGCTCCTCGATCGGGCGCAATTCGGCGAGCACGTGGTGGCAGTTCACGCACGCCGAGGTCCAGAAGTCCAGCAGCACGATCCGCCCGCGCAGTCCGGCGAGCGTCGGCCCGGGTCCGTCGGTGTTGATCCAGCCGCCGGAACCGGACAACTCGGGGGCCCGGATCCGGGCTCGGCGCGCGGTGCTGCTCATGATCCGAAGTGAACCATCCGGGTCGGCCGGCGACCCCCGGCCGGCGCGTGTAACGACCGCGCCCCACCCAACCGGGTGTATCCGTACGCCGCACACCGGCGCGTGGGCACGACTGAACGCCGGCATTTCGGGCAGTCTGCCGACAAGGCGTAGTCATCGTGGAGGCACCAGTGTTCGGGGACGAGTACGACGCAGCCCAGCTCTATCCGGGAGTCGCTCCCGGCCGCTATCTCGTGCGCGAGAAGATGTTCGCGATCGGCGACGACTTCTGGGTCACGACCGAATCCGGCGAGAAGGTCTATCTGGTCGACGGCAAGGCATTGACGCTGCACGACCGGCTGGAACTCAAGGACGCGGCCGGCACCGTGTTGGCCACCGTGAAGAAGAAGATCATCACCATCCACCACGCGATGAAGATCGAGGACGCGACCGGCGAGACGGTCGCCACGGTGCGCAAGAAGATGTTCACCCCGCTGCACGAGGCGTTCGAGGTCGATCTCGCGGTGGGCATCGAACTCTCGGTGCGCGGCGACATGTTCAACCACGAGTACGGCATCGCCGGGCCGAACGGGCCGATCGCGCAGATCACCCGCAAGTGGCTGCGGGTGCGCGACACCTACGGCGTCGACATCGCGCCCGGGTGGGACCATGCGCTGATCATCGCGATCGCGGTGTGCGTGGACCGGTTGAGCGGCGACGACGACTGAACCGCGGCCGATCCGTCGGTGATCGCGGCGGCGCGGCATAGAACGACCCTCTTCCACACGTCTGTTCGGGTGGAAGGGGGAACGGTTGAAATCCCACGCGGAAGACGAGTTCCGGGCCTTCGTCGAGGACCGCCGAACAGCTCTGGTGCGTACCGCGTACCTGTTGTGCGGCGATCGCGACGAGGCCGAGGACCTGGCCCAGGTCACGCTGACCAAGACGTACACGTCCTGGGCACGGGTGGCCTCGGTGGAGAATCCGGACGCCTACGTGCGCCGCATTCTCGTGAACACCAATCTCTCCCGGGTGCGCCGACGGCGGGTGACGCACTTTCTCACCGACCGGCTGCCGGAGCGCGCCGGGCCCGATTCGACCGGCGCGGTGGCCCAACGCAGCGTGCTGATGGCCGCGTTGGCCCGATTGCCGGCGGGGCAGCGGGCGGCGGTGGTGCTGCGCTACTGGGAGGATCGGCCGGAGTCCGAGGTCGCGCAGATCCTCGGTTGCGCGGTGGGTACGGTGCGCAGCCAGACGTTCAAGGGGCTCGCCCGACTCCGCCAGGATCCTCAACTGACCGATCTGATCCCGCATCAGACGGAAACCCCCTCTACTTCGAACACGGAGGTGCGGCAATGGCCGACGACGGCACCGCACTGAGGGAGGCGTTCATGGCGGAGATCCGGGCGACCGAGCTGACCGCGCCGACGGCGCAGGCGGCGATCGAGCGGGCGGGCCGGCGCCGTAGGTGGCGCGGGTACACGTTCGGGGTGACCCTGGCGACCGCGCTGGCGGTCGGCGGCGGCGGTGCGGTGATCGCCGGGGGTGTGCTGGACGAGGAGGGCAGGTCCACCGACATCGTCTCGGTCGACGGCGGCACCCGGCCGCCGGACGCCGGGCCGGACATCGTGGGCGCGGGCGTGGCGGCCGGCAAGCCGTGGAAGTTCCGGGCCTGGACCGAGGGTCCGGAACGGACCTGCTTCGAGGACGTCGAGCGCCGGCTGGTCGACGGAATCGGACCGCTGTGCCAGACCACACCGGGTCGGACCGAGGAGGCCAAGGCGGCCGACCGGAACCGTTTCGGCGGTGGCGGCACGACCGGACGGATCCCGGGCCGGGCGGACCTGTACGCGGCGGTGTTCCAGGCCGAGGTGTCCCCCGACGTGGACCACCTGGAGGTCACCTGGCAGGGGCACAAGGAGCCGGTGGTGATCCGGCCCGTGCGGATCGCCCCCACCACGCGCGTCTACGTACTCGTGGTGACCTCGCGCAAATCCGATCCCGCGTACGACCTCAAGGCGTTCGACGCGGCGGGCAAGGAGCTGGAGAACACCCACCTGTAGGACCGCGGTCCCGCCTGCGGACTCAGAACACCCGGTTCCGCAGGACCGGGAAGTCCTCGCGGGTCTTGGCCACCAGCGCCGGGTCGATCTCGGCGGTGAGCACGGTCTGTTCGGTGCCGGCCTCGGCGACGATCTCGCCCCACGGGTCGATCACCATGCTGTGCCCACCCATCGCCTCGCCGCCCTGGGTGCCGGTCGTATTGCAGGCGAGCACGAACAGCTGATTCTCGATCGCGCGGGCGCGGGACAACACGCGCCAGTGCTCGACCCGTCGCGCGGGCCACGCGGCGGGCAGCACCAGCACCTCCGCGCCCGCGTCGAGGATCCGCCGGAACATCTCCGGGAAACGCAGGTCGTAGCAGGTCGCCAGGCCCACCTCGGCCCACGGCATGCGCACCTGGGTGAGCTCGGTGCCGCGCGAGATCAGCGCGGCCTCGCCGCCGGTGAAGCCGAAGCGGTGGATCTTGCGGTAGGTGCCGCGCAGCGTGCCGTCCGGATCGAAGACCAGCGACGTGTTGTAGAGGTTTTGATCGGCGCCGCGCTCGATGATGCTGCCGGCGTGCAGCCAGACCCCGGCGTCGCGAGCCGCGCGGGACATGGCCTGGGCGAACGGTCCGCGTACGCCTTCGGCCTGCGACTCCCAGCCGTCGTAGACCCAGCCGGTGTGGAACCACAGCTCGGGCAGGACCACCAGGTGGTCGCCGCGCCGGCCGCGCACCAGGGCCGAGACCTCGGCCAGGCGCTCCTGGGCCGGCACCGCCGGATCGACGTCGAGTTGTACGAGCGAAACGCGCACTTTCCCCTCACCTACACCGCTTGCTTCCCGCGAACGGGCTGACCGCAGGATCTTTTGCAGCGTAACGTGCCTGCCAGGATCCGGGACCACGTCAAAGCAACGGTCGCACCCGTCCAGTCGACCGGCGACGCAGCGACAAGAGGTAGTTCGTGACCAACGACCTGAAAACGCACGCCGACGCCTGGGAGCACTCCATCCGCTCCCTCAAAGATCTGGTCTCCACCCTGACCGAGGGTCGGTGGAGCAGCGCGACCGAATGTCCGGGCTGGTCGGTCCGCGACATCGTGTCGCACGTGATCGGGATCGAGCTGGAACTGCTCGGCGATCCCCGGCCCATCCACACGCTGCCGCGCGATCTGCGGCACGTGCACGACGAATTCAGCCGCTACACGGAGATACCCGTGGACGTGCGGCGCTGTCACACCTCGCCGGAGATGACCGGCGAGCTGGAGTACGTGATCCTGCGCCGGCGCCGCATGCTCGACGAGTCCGACCGGGGGCCGGAGGACGAGGTGCGCGGCATCATGGGCCGCAGCGTCCCGTACCGGTTCCTGCTCACCCAGCGGGTGTTCGACGTGTGGGTGCACGAGCAGGACGTGCGGCGCGCGATCGGGGTGCCGGGCAATCTCGACTCGCCCGCCGCGCTGATCACCCGCGATTTCCTGCTGGCCGGGTTGGCCCGGGTGGTGGCCAAGGACGCCAAGGCGCCGGTCGGCGCCTCGGTGGTGTTCGACG
This sequence comes from Embleya sp. NPDC059213, assembly GCF_042754445.1. Taxonomy (NCBI): domain Bacteria; kingdom Bacillati; phylum Actinomycetota; class Actinomycetes; order Kitasatosporales; family Streptomycetaceae; genus Embleya; species Embleya sp. NPDC059213. The sequence goes on along the minus strand of NZ_JBHZAV010000120.1, from coordinate 22,082 downwards.
TGAACGGGCCGGTGGAGTTCATGCGCACGGTCACCGTCGGCGAGGACGGCCGGGGGCGGCTGGACGGGCGAGTGCCGCTGGGACCGCTGGTGCTGATCTCCACCGACTGGGAGACGTTCGTCCGGTTGATGTGCGGCCGGGTCGGTGCGACCAGGGCCGACGTCAAGGTCGAGGGCGACCCCGATCTGGCCCGACGAATCCTGGACAACATGGCCGTCACCCCCTGACCGTGCGAGTCGCCGGGGCGGGGCGTCAGCCGGCGTCGGGAACGCTCTCCCGCTCCGGCACGCGCCCCGCCGCCACCACGCACACCGGCTCGGCCCGGCGGCTTCGCCCGGCGACCTTGCGGGCGTAGCGCAGCACCTGGACCACGCCGAGCAGCAGCGGTACACCCTGGACGGCCATCGCCACGCGGTACGCGTTCAGGCCGTGGGTGCCGCCGCCCGGCTCGACCAGGTCCAGGACCAGGCCGATCGCGAACAGGCACAGGGTCGCGGCGGCGAACCCGCCGACGTTGACGATGCCCGACACCGTGCCCAGCCGCTGCGGCGGATTGCCGTCCCGGGCGAACTCCATGCCGACCAGGGACAGCGCGCCGCCCGGACCGATCACCAGCGCGAGCACGACCAGCAACCACAGCGGCGAGGGCTCGGCCGGAATCAGCACGGCCGCCCACAACACCACGGCCAGCACCGGCTGCCCCACGCACAACCACAACCTGCTGCCCGGCCGGCGGGTCACCAGCGGGCCGACCACCAGGCACGCCAGCATGTTGATCACGATCGCGACGGTCAACAACGCGCTCGCGGTGCCCTTGCTCAGCCCCTGGCCCTCGACCAGGAACGGGAAGCCCCACAACATCAGGAAGACCTGCGGCAGGCACCCACACGCCCAGTGCGCCCACAGGCCGAGCCGGGTGCCGGGTTCGGCCCACGCCGCGCGCACCTGGGACCACATGCCCGGGCGGCCGACCGGCCGCGCCCGGGTCGTCCCGCCGGGGTTGTCGCGCAGCACGAGCAGCACCACGAGCAGCACCACCACCCCCACGCCGGCGGAGACCGCGAAGGTCCGGCTCCAGCCGAACGCGTGCAGCGCGCCGGCCAGCGGCGTGGCGCCGGCCAGGTTGCCCGCCATCCCGAGCAGCGCGGTCAACTGGGTCATCACGGCGACCCGGTTCGTCGGGAACCACACCGACACCACCCGCAGCACACTGACGAACGTCATCGCGTCGCCCATGCCGACCAGCACCCGGGCGAACACGGCACCGGTGAATCCGTGGGCGAACGCGAAGGTGAACTGACCCGCCGTCATCAGCACCAGGCCGCAGCCGAGCACCCGCTTGGCGCCGAACCGGTCGGTCAACGCGCCGACGGGTATCTGCAGGCCGGCGTAGACGAGCAGTTGCAACATCGGGAACAGCGAAAGTTGCGACGCGGAGACACCGAACCGCTCCTGCGCGTCGATTCCCGCCACGCCGAGACTGCTGCGGTGGAACACCGCGACGACGTATACCGAAGCCGCGACCGCCCACATGGTCCAGGCGATGTTGCCACCGAGCCGGGAGGGGGCTGTGTCCGCAGATGGTTTCACAGTACATACACATTAGGGGACGCCCTCGGACATACATACGGCCGGGCCCCGAAAAAGGGCTCGGCCGTATGTATGTGGGCGGTCCGCCCGCCGCGGCGGACCCGAGGTCAGCCGCGGACGAACAGCAACTTCGGCCGCTCCAACATCTGGGCCACGTCGGCCAGCACGCGCGAGCCCAACTCGCCGTCCACCATGCGGTGGTCGAAGGACAACGAGAGGGTGGTCACCTGCCGGGGCCTGATCTTGCCCCGATGCACCCAGGGCTGCTCCCGGATCGCGCCCACCGCCAGGATCGCGGCCTCGCCCGGGTTGAGGATCGGCGTGCCGCCGTCCACCCCGAACACGCCCACGTTGGTGATGGTCACCGTGCCGCCGGCCATGTCGGCGGGCGAGGTGCGCCCGTCCCGGGCGGTGGCCACCAACTCGGTGAGCGCACCGGCCAGCGCGATCAGGCTCTTGCTGCCCGCGTCCTTGATGTTGGGCACGAGCAACCCACGCGGCGTCGCCGCGGCGATGCCCAGGTTGATGCGATCACGGACGACGATATCCTGGTTCGGCTCGTCCCAGGACGCGTTGATCTCCGGGTGTCGGGCGATCGCCACGAGCAGCGCCCGGGCGACCAGGAGCAGCGGACTCACCTTGACGTCCGCGAAATCGGGCAACTCGCGCAATTTGCGCACGAGTTTGACCGTACGGGTCACGTCCACCGTCACCCACTCGGTGACGTGCGGCGCGGAGAACGCGCTCGCCACCATGGCCTGCGCGGTCGCCTTGCGCACCCCCTTGACCGGGATGCGCCGCTCGCCCGCGATGGTCTCGCCGGGTCCGGTCGCCGTGAAGGCGGCCGGGGTGGCGGCCGGCGCGGGGCGCGCGGCGGCGTGTACGTCCTCGCGCGTGACCGTTCCACCGGGGCCCGAGGGGCGCACGGACGCGAGGTCCACCCCCAGGTCCCGGGCCAGCTTGCGGACCGGCGGCTTGGCCAACGCGATCGAGCCGCCGGCGGGCGAGCCCGACGTGGGCGGCCCCGCGTGACCCGAGCCGTTGGCCGCGTGCACCGCCGGCGCGGGGGCGTCCGTCCTGCGGGCCCGCCGCCGGCCGGTCGTGGTGCGCACGCCGTAGCCGACCAGGACCGCCGTGCGGGTGTCCTTCTTCTCCGCCGCGGCGGCCGTTTCGGCCGGCGCCGGCTCGGGCGCCGCGGGTCGGGGCGCCGGTTCGGGCACCAAATCCGCCGCGAGGGCCTGGTCCCGGGCGCCGGTCGATTCGGCCGCGGCGGACACCTGCGTACCGGCCGGCGCCACCGCGATGATCGGCGCGCCGACCGCGACCGTGTCGCCCTCGGCGGCCAGGAGCTCGGTCACCACCCCGTCGAACGGACACGGCAACTCGACCAGGGCCTTCGCGGTCTCCACCTCGACCATGACCTGGCCGTCGCTGACCTCGTCGCCGACCTTGACGTGCCAGACGACGATGTCGGCCTCTTCGAGGCCCTCGCCGACGTCGGGCATCAGGAACTTCTTCACCTCGGACACGGGATTCCTCACCAGGCCAGGGAGCGGTCGACGGCATCGAGCACACGGTCCAGGTCGGGGAGGTAGTCCTCCTCGACCCGGGACGGCGGATACGGCGTGTGATAGCCGCCGACCCGCAACACCGGCGCCTGCAGGTGATAGAAGCAGCGCTCGGTGATCGTCGCCGCGACCTCCGCGCCGATGCCCAGGAACGACGGGGCCTCGTGCACGACGACGAGCCGGCCGGTGCGCTTGACCGACGCCTCGACCGCGTCGAAGTCCAGCGGGGACAACGAGCGCAGGTCGATCACCTCCAACTCGCGCCCGTCCTCGGCCGCCGCCGCGGCGGCCTCCAGGCAGGTCGCCACCATCGGCCCGTAGGCGACCACCGTGCAGGCGTCGCCCGGCCGCACCACCCGGGAGCCGTACAGCGGGGCCGGCGTCGCGGCGGTGTCCACCTCGGCCTTGGTCCAGTAGCGCCGCTTGGGCTCCAGGAAGATCACCGGGTCGTCGGCGGCGATCGCCTGCTGGATCATCCAGTAGGCGTCCACCGGGTTCGAGCACGACACCACCCGCAGGCCCGCGGTGTGCGCGAAGTACGCCTCGGGCGACTCGCTGTGGTGCTCGACCGCGCCGATCCCACCACCGAACGGAATTCGGATCACGATCGGCAGCCGCACGTAGCCGAGCGAACGGGCGTGCATCTTGGCGAGCTGGGTGACGATCTGGTCGTACGCGGGGAAGACGAAACCGTCGAACTGGATCTCCACGACCGGCCGGTAGCCCGCGAGGGCCAGACCGATCGCGGTGCCGACGATGCCGGACTCGGCCAGCGGGGTGTCCACCACCCGGTCCTCGCCGAAGTCCTTCTGCAAACCGTCGGTGACCCGGAAGACACCGCCGAGCTTGCCGATGTCCTCACCCATGATCAACACCTTGGGGTCGCTCTCCAGGGACTTGCGCAGCCCCGTGTTGAGCGCCTGCACCATCGACATCTGACGGGTCGTGCCCGTCGACTGTGCGGGAGCCATCAGTGCCCGTCCTCCCCGGCGTCGACGAAGGACGCGTGATAAGCCTCGAACTCGGCCCGTTCCCGATCCACCAGCGTGTGCGCATCGGCGTACACGTGCGCGAACATCGACACCGGATCCGGATCCGGCATCGTGCGCACACCGTTGCGTACGCGCTTGCCCAGTTCCTCGCTCTCGGCCTCCAGGGCCGCGAAGAACTCGGGCGTCCCGATGCTCTGCTTGTGCAGGTAGGACTTGAGCCGCTCGATCGGGTCCTTGAGCCGCCATTCCTCCAGTTCGGCATTCAGCCGATAGCGGGTCGGGTCGTCCGAAGTGGTGTGCGCGCCCATTCGGTAGGTGAACGCCTCGATCAGCATCGGGCCCTCGCCGCGCCGGGCCCGGGCCAAAGCCGCCCTGGTCACCGCGAGACACGCGAGCACGTCGTTTCCGTCCACCCGAACTCCGGGAAAGCCGAATCCGGCGGCCCGCCGATACAGCGGCACCTTCATCTGGCGTTCGGTGGGTTCGGAGATGGCCCACTGATTGTTCTGGCAGAAGAACACCACGGGGGCGTTGAACACCGCGGCGAAGGTGAATGCCTCGTTGACATCGCCCTGGCTGGAGGCTCCGTCACCGAAATACGTGACGACCGCGGCATCACTGCCGTCGCGTTGCACGCCCATCGCGTATCCGACGCCGTGCAGGGTCTGCGCCCCGATGACGATCGTGTAGAGCTGGAAATTGTTCTCGCGCGGATCCCAACCACCGTGGTTGACGCCGCGGAACATCCCGAGGAGATTCAACGGATCCACGCCGCGACACCAGGCGACGCCGTGTTCACGGTACGTGGGAAACACATAGTCGTTCGGACTCAGTGCCCGTCCGGACCCGATCTGCGCGGCCTCCTGGCCGAGCAACGAGGCCCACAGGCCCAACTCGCCCTGCCGTTGCAACGCGGTGGCCTCGGCGTCGAAGCGCCGGACCAGAACCAGGTCGCGGTACAGACTCAGGTATTCGTCATCGGACAGGTCGATCGAGTAATCGGGATGCTCGACCCGCTCGCCCTCGGGGGTGAGCAACTGGATGAGTTCCGGACCGGCTCCGGAATCGGGCGGAAACAATGTTCCGTCCGTACTGTCCACTGCCACGTTCTCTCCTCCGTCTGTCCGGTCCGCGGGGTCGCCGTGGACCGGGTCCGGATCGCCGGGCCCGGTTCCGCGCGGGGTGTGCGCGGCTACCTTGATGTGCAGACACGGCGATTGGTGGCTGTACTTCCTAGGATTTCCTAGGAATTCCCGGGTGAATCCGGGAGGCACCTGCGCACAGGCATGCGGTTCGGAAACCGCACACCGCAACGTTACCCACCAGTCCCGTCGGCACGTAGTGGCGACCGGCCCGAACGTGGCGGCACTGTTTGTTGCTCCCGGACAAACGGGCGCGGGTCGGACCCGTCCCGACTCGCCCGGACTCTCGCGTGGGCATCAACCGGCAGTCGGAAGGTGTGCGTGCGAACCTGTACAAGTGAGCGATCAGGGAAGTATTCGGGTATTTCTCCTCGACGACCACGAAGTGGTCCGCCGCGGCGTCCACGAGTTGTTGTCCCTGGAGGACGACATCGACGTGGTCGGCGAGGCCGGCACCGCGGCGGAGGCGCTGGTCCGCATCCCGGCGACCCGGCCGCAGGTCGCGGTGCTCGACGTGCGGTTGCCGGACGGCAGCGGGGTCGAGGTGTGTCGCGAGATCCGGGCCCGACTGCCCGACGTGCGCTGCCTGATGCTCACCTCGTTCTCCGACGACGAGGCGCTGTTCGACGCGATCATGGCGGGCGCCTCGGGCTACGTGCTCAAGGACATCCGCGGCTCCGACCTGGTCGGCGCGGTCCGCGACGTGGCGGCCGGCAAGTCCCTGCTCGACCCGGCGGCCACCGCCCGCGTCCTGGAACGCCTGCGCGGCGGCCCGCGCGGCGACGCCCGCCTGGAGGCCCTGAGCGACCAGGAACACCGCATCCTCGACCTGATCGGCGAGGGCATGACCAACCGTCAGATCGGCGCCGAAATGCACCTGGCCGAGAAGACCGTCAAGAACTACGTCTCCAGCCTCCTCGCCAAACTCGGCATGGAACGCCGCACCCAGGCCGCGGCCTACGTGGCCCGCCAGAAGGCCGAGAAGAGACGCTGAACGAGGAAGGGACGATCGCTCGGTCGGGTGAGCCCGATCAGGGGGTGTCCGAGGTCAGGACGACCTTGCCGGTGACGGTGCCCGACTCGGCCAGGGCCAGGGCTTCGGCCGCTCGGCCGAGCGGGATGCGGGCCGCCACCTGGGCGGTGATGGCGCCGGTGTCGAGCAGGGCGAAGACCTCGGTCAGGTCGGCGCGCAGGCGGTTTCGGAAGTTCGCCGGGCGGCGCTTGCCCGCCCAGATGTTGTAGAAGTGCGTGCGCCGGCCGTTGGGCAGCAGGTGCCACCACAGGAGGCGGCCCAACAGCTTGAACACGGGCAGTCGGGACGAGCCGGGCTCGTTCTTGGTGGCCGCCGTCCCGTAGGAGACCAGCGTGCCGCCGCGGGCGAGCAGCCCGAACGAGTCGGCGATCCCGGCACCGCCGATGTGGTCGAAGACGGCGTCGACGCCGTTCGGCGCGAGGGCGCGCACCGACGCCGGCAGGTCGGCGTCCCGGTAGTCCAGCGGGATCGCGCCCAGGGCGCGCACCGCGTCGTGGTGGCGCGGCGCGGCGGTGCCGATGACCCGGACACCGGCGTGGGTGGCCAACTGCACCAGCGTCGAGCCCACTCCGCCGTTGGCGCCGTGCACCAGCACGGTCTGCCCCCGACGAACCCGGGCGATGCGATGCAACATCTGCCACGCGGTGATCCCGTTGACGACGACCGTCTCCGCCTCGGCCGGGTCGATGCCCTCGGGCACCTCGACCAGGGCGGCGACCGGAAGCGCCACCAGGCTGGCCCACCCGCCGACCTTGGTCAGCGCCGCGAACCGGCGGCCGACCAACGCGGCATCGCCGTCGGGCCCGACCCGCACCACCGTGCCGACGAGGTCGTAGCCGGGGACGAAGGGGAAAGCCGGCTGGTCGTAGTACTTGCCGCGGCGCATCTGCTGCTCGGCGAAGGAGATCCCCGACGCCTCGACCGCCACCAGCACCTCTCCGGCCGCCGGCTCCGGCGCCGGACGCACCCGGACCTCCAGGCCGGCGGGCTCGACGATGCCCGGCAACACGATTTCGGTGGCCGAGGCGGTGGCGGTCTCGGGTGCGCTGGCATTCATCACGGCTCCATGTGATTACTATTAGTGTTTGTTATGACCTCTAACTTAAGTGCGTACCAGTAGCGTGTCAAGGGATTGCCCACGCACTTGCGAGCCCGCTCCGGCCGGCGACCGGAGCCTCAGAGCGGCACCGACCAGGTCACCGTCGTCCCGTGTCCCTGCGGCCCCGGCCCGAACCACGCCCGGCCGCCCAACTCGGCCGCGCGACCGGCCAGGTTGGCCAGGCCGCTGCGCCGACCGCCCGGCGGGATGCCCACGCCGTCGTCGGTGACCGTCAGGTCGACCGTGCCGTCGGCCACCACCAGGCTCACCTCGACCCTGGAGGCGTGCGCGTGGCGGGAGGCGTTGGAGAGCACCTCGCGCAGTGCGGCCAGGAGTTGCTCGGCGACCTCGTCCGAGACGCTCGAATCCACCGGTCCCGCGAAGGTGACCGTCGGCTCGAAGCCGAGCGGGCCGGCCGCCGCGCTCGCCTCGCGCAGCACCCGACCCCGGACCCCGGTCGGGCCCTCACGCGGCGGGTTCTGCAACGCGAAGATGGTGCTGCGCACCTCGCGGATCGTCGCGTCGAGTTCGTCCACGGCCTGGTTGATCTTGACGGTCACGGCCGGCACCCTCGCCAATCGGGCCGCGCCCTGGAGCATCATCCCGGTCGCGAACAGCCGCTGGATGACCAGATCGTGCAGGTCCCGGGCGATCCGGTCGCGATCCTCGAACACCGCCAGTCGTTCCCGGTCGCGCTGGGCGCTCGCCAGCATCAGCGCGATCGCCGCCTGGCCGCCGAACGCCTGGGCCATCGAGCGCTCGGTCCGGTTGAACGGGACCGCCCCGATCCGCTTGTCCAACTCGAGTGCGCCCAGGATGCGATCGCTGGCGATCAGCGGTACGAACAGGCCCGGTCCGAAGCAACGGGACTGGTCCAGCAGCACGTTCGGATCGGTGCTCATGTCCGCGATGAAGATGCTGCGACCGGTGTTGATCGCCTCCGCGATCGGGCTGCCCTCGGCGACCACCGTGCCACCCAGGCCCGCGAGGTCCTCGCCGGAGGTGACCTCGACCAGGTAGGAACCGTCCGGCTGGGGCAGGTACATCGCGGCGAAATCCGCCTCGGCCAGGCTGCGCGCCCGTTCCGCCACCACGGCCAGCGCCTCGTCCGGGTCCTGGGCGGTCAGCAGGGCCGTGGTGACGTCCGCCGAGCCCACGATCCATTTCTCCCGGCGGGCCGCGCTCTCGAACAGGCGCGCGTTCTCGATGGCCACCCCGGCCGCCGCCGCGAGCGCCCGGACCACCTGCTGGTCCTCGACGCCGAAGTCCGGCCGGCCGCGCTTCTCGGTCAGGTACAGATTGCCGAACACCTCGTCGCGCACCCGGATCGGCACACCCAGGAACGAGTGCATCGCGGGGTGGTTCGGCGGGAAGCCGTAGGACGCCGGATGCCGGGTCAGGTCGTCCAGCCGCAACGGTGCGGGGTGGTCGATCAACAGGCCCAGGATCCCCCGTCCGTGTGGGAGTTCGCCGATCCGCTCGCGGTCCTCGGCGGCGATGCCGACGGTGATGAAGTCGGACAGGTTGTGTTCGCTGCCGATCACCCCGAGCGCGGCGTAGCGAGCGTCCACCAGGTCGGCCGCGGCCTCGACGATGCGGCGCAGCGTGGTGTGCAGATCCAGGTCGGCGCCGACCGCGATCACCGCTTCGAGCAGACCCTGGAGACGGTCCCCGGCCGCCGCCGCCGAGCCGAGCCGCTCGACCACCTCGGCCACCAGGTCGGCCAGGCCGAGCGAGGCGCGGGCGGACGCTTCGGGCGTGCGGCCGAAACGATCCGTCCCGTCGGGCTCGTCGGCACCGTCGGCGCCGTTGCCCGTCGCGTTCACCATGGGTGCAGCCTACGTCGGCAAATACTGATGAAAGCGGCAAATCACCCCGGACACGCGTACGGATCCCCGCCCACGGATCACGGGTGCCGGTCCGCACACGCAGATGCACGCGCACCCGGACGCGCACTCGCACGCGCGCCGGCACCCGCCCCCGCCTCACACCCGCGCCGCGACCTCCGCCACCGCGTCCTCGCGGTCCAGCAGCGCCCGGAACGGGCCGGGCGTGCTGCTCAACCGTTCCCACGTCCCGCGCTGCGACACCCGTCCCTCGGCCAGCACGAGGATCTCGTCCACCGCGTGCAGCCCGGTGAGTCGATGGGTGACCAGCAGCGTGGTCCGGCCCCGGGTCGCATCCAGCAGGTCGGCCGTCAGCGCGTCGGCCGTGGGCAGATCGAGGTGTTCGGCGGGCTCGTCCAGCAGCAGGATCTCGAAGTCGGCGAGCAGCGCGCGGGCCAGCGCGAGCCGCTGCCGCTGGCCGCCGGACAATCGGGCGCCGTGCTCGCCGACCATCGTGTCCAGCCCCTGCGGCAACGTGTCCACCCAGTCCAGCAGCCGGGCCCGGGCCAGCGCCGCGCGCATCGCGTCCTCGTCGCAGTCCGGGCGGGCCAGCCGCAGGTTCTCCCGCAGCGAGCTGTCGAAGACGTGCGCGTCCTGCGCGCACAGCCCGATCACCCGCCGTACGTCGTCCCCGGCGAGGTCGGTGATCGGTACGCCGGCCAGGGTCACCCGGCCCGTCGCCGGGTCCAGGAAGCGCAACAGCACGTTGGCCAGCGTGGTCTTGCCCGACCCGCTCGCGCCGACCACCGCGAGCCGCTTGCCCGGGGTGAGTTCGAGGTCGACGCCGGCCAGCGCGGGCGGGCCGTCCGGGGTCCAGCGCGCGTGCAGGTCGCGCACCGACAACGGGCGCGGCCCGGCGGGCAGCGCGCGCGGCGCGGTCGGCTCGTGCACCGGCACGGGTGCGTCGATCACCTCGAACACCCGTGCCGCCGCCCGCCGCGAGCCCTCCAGATGCCGGCCGGCGGCGGGCAACACCACGGTGGCCTCGAACGCGGCGAGCGGGGTGAGCACCACCAGCGCGAGCAGCACCCCGTTCAACCGGTCGGCGTGCACCGCCGCGACGCCCACCACGGCGGACGCCCACACGGTCGCACCGGACACCAGCGCGGCCAGCCCCGCCCCGACGCCCGCGCCCCGGGCCTGCCCCGCCTCGGTCGCGCGCAGTCGCGCGTCCACCGTGTCCACCTCGGCCAGCCGGGCGGGCGCACGGCCCGCCGCGATCAGTTCGGGTGTGCCGCGCAGCAGGTCGACCACGGCGCCGGCGAGTTCGCCGCGGACCGCGGCGACCCGGCGTTCCGCCCGCCGGGCGACCCGGCCGGCCAACCACGGCACCAGCACGCCGGCGGCCAGCAGGCCGAGCAGCAACACCGCGCCGGCCTCGGGCAGTACCAGGGCGACGGTCAGCACCGCGCCCACGCCGACCACGGCCGCCACACAGGCGGGCAGCAGCGCGCGCAGGAAGAAGTCCTGTACCGCGTCCACGTCGGCGACCAGTCGGGAGAGCAGGTCGCCGCGGCGGAAGGCGGGCAGTCCCGCCGGCGCCAGTTGTTCCAGGCGTTCGTACACCCGCACCCGCAGCCGGGCCAGGATGCGAAACGCCGCGTCGTGCCCGATCAACCGCTCGGCGTAGCGGAACACCGCGCGGGAGACGCCGAAGGCCCGCACGCCGGTGACCGCGACCATCAGGGTCAGGACCGGCGGATGCTCCGACGCGCGCGAGATCAGCCAGGCCGACGTGGCCATCAGACCGACCGAGCTGCCCAGCGCGAGTGCTCCGCACAACACCGCGAGCGCGAGGCGCCCGCGCAACGGCCGGGCCAGCGCGAGCAGACGGCGGCCGGACCCGGCGCCGGCGGCGACCGGCGGGTCCGCGAGCAGGGCATCGAAGGGCTGCTCGACGGCCGGGACGTCGTCCGCCGTCCGGGCGGCCTCGACCTCGGCCGCGGGCACCCCCGAGGGCGCGCCCGCCGGGTGCGCGCCCTGGGGCGCCGCCTGCGCCGGGGCCCCCGCGCCCACGGCCACCACCCGGTCGGCCAACGGCAGCAGCGCCGGCCGATGGGCGACCAGCACGACCGTCCGGCCGACCGCCAGTCGGCGGACCGCCTCGACGATGCCCGCCTCGCCGTCGCCGTCCAGGTTCGAGGTCGGCTCGTCCAGCAGCAGGATCGGCCGGTCGGCCAGGAACGCGCGGGCCAGCGCGAGGCGTTGCCGCTGGCCGGCGGACAGGCCCGCGCCGTCCTCGCCGAGCGGCGCGTCGAGGCCCCCTGCGGCCGCCACGAAGTCCGCCGCGCCGGCCGCGACCAGCGCGGCGTGTACCTCGGCGTCGTCGGCCTCCGGGCGGGCCAGCCGCACGTTGGCGCCGATCGTGCCGGCGAACAGGTAGGGCCGCTGCGGAACCCACGCGATCCGGGCCCGCCACGCGTCCTGGTCCAACTCGGCCAGGTCCACGCCGCCCACGGTGACCCGACCCGCCGTCGGCCGGGTGAAGCCGAGCAGCACCGCGAGCACGGTGGACTTGCCGCACCCGCTCGGCCCGGTCAGCGCGATCGTCTCGCCCGGTCGTACGGTCAGCTCCAGCCCGGCGGGCGCCGCGTCGGCCCGCCCCTCGTGCCGCACGCCCAGACCGGTCAGCACCAGCTCGGCCGAACGCGGGTCGGGCACCGGCGCGGATCCGGCCGGTGCGTCGGGGGTGGTCTCCAGGACCGCGAACACCCGGTCCGCGGCGCTGACTCCCTCGACGCTGGCGTGGTACTCGGCGCCGACCTGACGCAGCGGCAGATACGCCTCGGGCGCCAGGATCAGCACCACCAGCGCGGTCTCCAGGCTCAGCTCGCCGTCGACCAGACGCAGCCCGACGCCGACCGCGACCAGCGCGACCGAGATGGTGGCGAGCAACTCCAGCGCGAACGAGGACAGGAACGCGATCCGCAACGTCTTGAGAGTGGCCCGGCGGTAGTCGTCGGTGATCGTGCGAATCGACGCCGCCTGGGCCTTGGCCCGGCCGAACACCTTGAGCGTGGGCAGCCCGGCGACCACGTCCAGGAAATGCCCGGCCAACCGGTTCAGGACCGTCCACTGCCGGTCCATGTACTTCTGGGTGGCCATCCCGATCAGCGCCATGAACAGCGGGATCAGCGGCAGCGTGACCACGATCGTCACGGCCGAGATCCAGTCGCCGAACACCACGCGCGCGAGCACCGCGACCGGCACGGTCACCGACAGCACCAGTTGCGGCAGGTAGCGGGCGAAGTAGCCGTCGAGCGCGTCCACCCCCCGGGTGGCCAGGGTGGTCAGCTCGCCGGAGCGCTCGTTGTTCAGCCAGGCCGGGCCGAGTTCGACCACGTGGGCGAGCAGTCGCGACCGCAATTGCGATTTCACCGCCGCCGAGGTGCGGTGCGCGATCACCTCGGTGAGCCAGGAGATCGCCGAGCGGGCCGCGATCACCCCCGCGAGCAGGCCCAGCTCCGGCCACAGGTCGCCGACGGCGGCGCCCTCCTCGAAGGCCGCCACGATCACCCGCGCGAGCAGGCCCGCCTGGACGAGCACGAGACCCGCGCCCGCCGTACCCAGCAGCACCGTCAGGGCCAGAAAGCCCCGGGTGGCACGGGCGTGCGTCAGCAGGCGCGGGTCTACAGGCTTCACGAGCCGCTCTTTCCTCGGTGCGTCTTCGGTGCGGTCCTACGTGGTGCCACGCGCTGTCGGTGCGCTTACTTGCCGACCAGGTCGGCCGCGGCGGCACCGAAGGCCGGCTTGGTCGGGATGCTCCTGGTACTGATCCGCTTGCGGAACACCCAGTACGTCCAGGCCTGGTAGCACAGCACCACCGGGGTCATGAAGCCGGCGACCCAGGTCATGATCTTGAGCGTGTACGGCGTCGAGGACGCGTTGTGGATGGTCAGGTTCCACGCCGAGTCCAGGCTGGAGGGCATCACGTTCGGGAACAGCGACAGGAACAGCATCGCCACCGCGGCGATCACTGTCACGCCGGACAGCGCGAACGCCCAGCCCTCGCGGCCGATCCGGTTCATCGCCAGCGCGGCCACCAGCGCGAGCACCGCGACGATCAGCGCGGCCAGGGTGCGGCCGTTGCCGTGCTGGACCTGGGTCCAGATCAGGAACGCGGCGGCGAGCGCGGCGGTGACCAGGCCGAGCCGGCCGGCCAGCGCGTTGGCCCGGACCCGGACGTCGCCGTCGGTCTTGAGCGCGACGAACACCGCACCGTGGAAGGTGAACAGCACCGTGGTGACCACGCCGCCGAGCAGCGCGTACGGGTTGAGCAGGTCGAACAGGTCGCCGACGTACTCCTTGTTCGCGTCGATCGGCACCCCGCGGACGATGTTCGCGAACGCCACGCCCCACAGGAACGCGGGCACCAGCGAGCCCCAGAAGATCGCCTGTTCCCAGCCGCGCTTCCAGCGGTCCTCGTCGCGCTTGGCCCGGTACTCGAACGCGACCCCGCGCAGGATCAGCGCGACCAGGATCAGCAGCAGCGGCAGGTAGAAGCCGCTGAACAAGGTGGCGTACCACTCGGGGAAGGCCGCGAAGGTGGCCCCGCCCGCGGTGATCAGCCACACCTCGTTGCCGTCCCAGACCGGGCCGATGGTGTTGATCAGCACCCGGCGCTCGGTCTCGTTGCGGGCCAGCACCTTGGTCAGGATGCCGACGCCGAAGTCGAAGCCTTCGAGGAAGAAGTAGCCGATCCACAGCACGGCGATCAGCAGGAACCAGAATTCGTTGAGTCCCATGTCACTCTCCCCTTAGTACGCGAAGGCGAGCGGACGATCGGCGTCCTCGCCGCCCGACGGATCGTCGGGGTCCTTGTCCACCGGCACCTTGATCGGCTCGGGGCCGGCCTTGACGTAGCGCCGGATCAGGCCCAGTTCGACCACCGCGAGCGCGCCGTAGAGCAGCGTGAACACGATCAGCGAGGTGAACACCTCGCCGGTGGACACACTCGGCGACACGCCGGCCTCGGTCTTGAGCACGCCGAACACCAGCCACGGCTGGCGGCCCATCTCGGTGAAGATCCAGCCGAACGAGTTGGCCGCGAACGGGAACGCGATGGTCCACAGGCCGATCCGGTACACCCACGGATTGCTCGGGAGATCGCGCTTGCGCCGGGTCAACCACAGGCCGACCAGGCCGATGCCCGCGGTGACCATGCCGACGCCGATCATCAGTCGGAACGACCAGTAGGTGACGAAGATGTTGGGCCGGTAGTCGCCGGGGCCGAACTTGACCACCGACTGTTCCTGGAGGTCGTTGATCCCGGGCAGCTCGGCGTTGAAGTCGTTCTTGGCCAGGAAGGACAGCGCGCCGGGGACCTCGATGGCGACCTTGTTGTGGCCCTTGTTGACATCGCCGTAGGAGAAGATCGAGAACGGCGCCGGCTTCGAGGTCTCCCACAGTGCCTCGGCCGAGGCCATCTTCATGGGCTGCTGTTCGTACATCAGCTTGCCCTGCATGTCACCGGTGAGCGCCAGGCCGATGCCCGCCAGCACCGAGACCCACAGACCCAGCCGCAGCGACGGGCGGAACACCGCAACCTCGTTGCGCTTGCGCAGGTGCCAGCAACTGATCCCGATCAGGAAGCCGCCGGCGACCAGGAACGCGGCCGGGAGGATGTGCAGGAAGGCGGCGATCGCGGTGTTGTTGGTGAGCACCGCGACGAAGTCGGTCAGCTCCGCGCGGCCGGTCTCCGGGTTTATCCGGTAGCCGACCGGGTGCTGCATCCACGAGTTCGCGGCCAGGATGAAGTAGGCCGACAGGATCGTGCCGATCGCGGCGGCCCAGATGGTGGCCAGGTGGATCTTCTTCGGCAGTCGCTCCCAACCGAAGATCCACAACCCGAGGAAGGTCGACTCCAGGAAGAACGCGACCAGGGCCTCGATGGCGAGCGGGGCACCGAAGATGTCGCCGACGAAGCGCGAGTAGTCGGACCAGTTCATCCCGAACTGGAACTCCTGCACGATGCCGGTGACCAGGCCGAGCGCGAAGTTGATCAGGAAGAGCTTGCCCCAGAACTTGGTGGCCCGGAGGTAGTGCTCCTTGCCGGTGCGCACCCACGCGGTCTGCAGGCACGCGACCAGGATGGACAAACCCATCGTGAGCGGGACGAAGAGGAAGTGGTAGACGGTCGTGATGCCGAACTGCCACCGGGCTACGTCGAGTGTTTCGACGGCGAGGTCCATGGGCCCCTCATTCCTCCTGATCGCCGGTCGTGTCTCGCACGCGAGCGCACGTTTGGTTCACGGTGCACACGGTGCGGGCGCGGATCCCGTCCGACACTCCGTCGAACAGACCCGGATGAACCGGGATGGATCTGCGATCGAACCGGGCAATACTTTGTGAATGGGTTCACAAAGTCGAGCTTGTGCATCCGTTCACAAACACTAGCGAGCCCTCTCGGGCACCCCTTGAGGGGGGTACCCGAGAGGGCTCGAAGTGGTCCGAACGGACCCAAACGACGACGATCGCCGGACCTGCCCGGCGCCGGGCGGTCGGACGGGCCGCCGGACCGCCGGGGCCTAGGCCGACATGAACCGCGCGGCCTGCTCCAGGAAGATCGTGTTCGCCTCGGTCTCGCCGATGGTGATCCGGCATCCCTCACCCGCGAACGGCCGGACGCTGACCCCGGCCGCCTCGCACAGCGCGGCGAACTCCTCGGTGCGCTCGCCCAGCCGCAACCAGACGAAGTTGGCCTGCGAGTCGAAGACCGTCCAGCCCTGGCCGATCAGCGTCTCCAGCACCCGCTCCCGCTCGGTGACCAACGCGTCGACCCGCTCCAGGAGTTCGGCCTCGGCGCCGATCGAGGCGATCGCGGCCACCTGGGCCAGCCGGTTCACCGAGAACGGCATCCCGGTCTTGCGCAGTTCGTCGGCCACCGCCTCGTGCGCGATGGCGAAGCCCACCCGCAGACCGGCCAGGCCGTACGCCTTCGAGAAGGTGCGCAGCACCACCACGTTGGGCCGCTCCCGGTAGATGTCCACGCCGTCCGGGACCTGCTCGTCCCGGATGAACTCGCGGTACGCCTCGTCCAGTACGACCAGCACGTTGCGCGGCACCCGGTCCAGGAAGCGCTCCAGCTCGGCGCGGTGGATCACCGTGCCGGTGGGGTTGTTCGGGTTGCACACGAAGATCAGCCGGGTCCGCTCGGTGACCGCGGCGGCCATCGCGTCCAGGTCGTGGCTCTCGTCGGCGAGCAGCGGGATCTGCACCGGCGTCGCGCCCGCCAGCAGCACCAGCAGCGGGTACGCCTCGAACGAGCGCCACGCGTAGATGACCTCGTCACCCTCGCCGGCCGTCGCGTTCACCAACTGCTGGGCCACGGTCACCGAGCCGGTGCCCGCCACGATGTGCGACGCGGGCACCCCGAACCGCTCGGCGATCGTCCTTGCCAACTCCGCGTTCGCCGGGTCCGGGTAGCGATTTATCTCACCGACCGCCTCGGCCACCACCTTGTGCACGCTGGGCAGCGGCGGGTACGGGTTCTCGTTGGACGCGAGCTTGTACGCGGGCAGACCCGCGGCGGCCACCGGCGGGCGGCCCGCCTTGTAGACCGGGACTCCGGCCAGGGCCGCGCGGAACCGCACCGTGCCGTTGTCGTCCGTACCTGGGGCGTTGTGCTGGGTCACGCCCGTCCTCCTCGCATACTGGTCGGGGTGCCTGGGCGCACGTCCCGGTCGTCTCACTCTATGGTCCGCCGGCCCGGTAGGGGATCGTCGGTACGGACGAGGAAGTCGCCGAAGGTTCAGGGGTAGGTATGGGGCGATACGTTTCTTCGTAAAGCAATGACATGAACCGGGCCAGGGCGGCGCATTCGGCCTACTGTCGGGACGATGACAGCGCCAGATGTACCGCGTGTGGGGCGGCGGATCCGGGTGGGCATCCGGGACGTCGCAGCGGCTGCCGGGGTGTCGATCACGACGGTCTCCGACGCGCTCAACGGCAAGGGCCGACTGCCCGACACGACTCGGCTGCACGTGCGCGAGGTGGCGGACCGGCTGGGCTATCGGCCCTCGGCCGCGGCCCGCACGTTGCGCACCGGTCGGTCGGGGCTGCTCGGGTTGACCACGACGATGCGTTCCACCGAGCCGTTCGCCCTGACCGAATTCGCCTGGTTCGCCGAGTTGGTCCGCTCGGCCACCGCGACCGCGCTGGATCTGGGCTACGCGCTGGTGGTGTTGCCCGCCTCCTCGCCGCACGACGTGTGGGGCAACGTGGCGCTCGACGGCACGATCGTGGTCGACCCGACGGACGACGATCCGCTCGTGCACGAATTGTTGCGCCGCGGCGTGCCGGTGGTCAGCGGCGGACATCCGGGCTCCACCCCGGTCTACGGCTGGGTGGACAACGACCACGTGGCGGCCGTGCGCTGTGTGCTCGACCACCTCGCCCAGGCCGGCGCGGGCCGGATCGGGCTGCTGGCCGCCTCGGACGGACCGGGCGCGAGCAAGGGCATCGCCGGCTATCGCGCGTGGTGTGCGGACCGGGGCGTGCCGCCGATCACCGAGGAGTACGAGGCACGCACCCCCGGCGCCGGTCGGGCCGCCGCGGCGCGCCTGCTCGACCGCACGCCGGACGCGGTGTTCGGTCTGCACGAGGGGTGTGCGGCCGAACTGCTCGCCGCCGCCCGGGCCCGCGAGTTGCGGGTGCCCGACGACCTGCTGTTGGCCTGTTGCGGCGAAGGGGCCGATCCGTCGGTGACCTCGCTGAGCCTGCAACCGGCGCTGGCCGGCGCGTGGGCGGTGGAACTGCTGGTGGGCGTGATCGAGGACGCCGGGGCGGGGCCGCTGCTGCCCGCCCAGCGCACCGTGCCCACCCGGTTGTCCGTGCGCGATTCCTCCACTCGACGCTGACCGGCGCGCGCCCGGGCCGGGCTCGGGGGCGCCGGGTGGGACCGTCGCGGCTGCACGCACAATTGAGCGTGGTCCGTTCCGCCGTGCCCGCACGAGAGATACGGTCCAGGAATCATCCGAATCGGACCGGGTGAGCCGCAGCCGAACCCGGCTGTTGTGCGTCTTGGTTCACGACGGGTGTCGGCATCGCCGCCGTACGGTGGTGCGGATCGTGAAGAAAGGAACCTTCTGGTGAGCAACGTCTCGGCTACACCGGCCCCGATGGGCGCCGCAGCGGAGCAGGACGCCCCGCTGTACGTGGTCGGCGACGTCCACGGTCATCTGGAGGAACTCAAGGCCGCCCTGCGGGCCCGGGATCTGATCGACGCGGACGCGCACTGGTGCGGCGGCCGGTCCCGGCTGTGGTTCCTGGGCGACTTCACCGATCGTGGTCCGGACGGCATCGGCGTGGTCGAACTGGCGATGGCGCTGGCCCGCGAGTCGGCCGAGGTCGGCGGCAGCACCCGGATGTTGCTCGGCAACCACGAGATCCTGCTGCTCGGCGTCTTCCGTTTCGGCGACCACCCGGTGCCGGTGGCCGGCGGGTCGACCACCTTCCGCGAGATCTGGCTGCGCAACGGCGGCATGCAGTCCGACCTGGACCGCTTCACCGAGGAACAGGCCGACTGGCTGGCCGCGCAGCCGGTCGCGGCCGTGGTCGACGGACACCTGCTGATCCACTCCGACAGCAACGCCTACCTCGAATACGGCGACACCATCGAGGAGGTGGACGGCGCGGTCGCGGACATACTGCGCGAGCCGGACCCGCTCGCGTGGTGGGACCTGTTCCGCAACCTGACCCGGCGCGGCGCCTTCATGGGCGAGGTCGGCCCGTACGCGGCGGCCGACCTGCTCAGCGAGTTGGGCGGCCGGCGGATCGTGCACGGTCACACCCCCATCCCGTACCAGACGGGCGAGGACCCCTCGACGATCGTCGAGCCGCGCGTGTACGCGGACGGACAGGTGATCAACCTGGACGGCGGCATCTATCTGGGCGGCCCGTGTCTGGTCGCGCGCCTGCCGCTGACCGGCGCCCCGTCGGGCCTGCTGCCCAGTGCGTTGGAGGAGACGCAGGGTCGTGAATACGACCTGGGCGACCTCGGCGAAGAGCCCCAGTCGTAGGGAACTCCCTGCCCAAAAGCCGGGGGCGCACCTTATCATCACTGGTATCCGCCTCGACACCGTCAGGTGCTTTTGCGGGTCGTTGATCCACCGACAGCTTGCACGGGTCCCCTGACGGGCCCGGCGGACGCGGGAAACGCCCGCGCGGCCTCATTCGGGGGATCCGATGCAACACTGGTTTGGAAGTGACGAGCACCGCCGTCAGTACGAGCAGTTCGTCGATGACGCGCTGCACCTGGAGGAGACCCTCTCCGGTCTTGCGGCGGTACCCAACCTGAACGTCGAGCAGTTGCGGACGGCCACGTTGGACGCGACCCCGTCGATCGCGGACGCGGCACGCGACGAGTACGACCGCTACGAACGTACAGAGCAACGTTTCGAGGCGGGAGTCCGGCAGGACTTCGGCGCATCGATGATCGAGGTCGGCGAGAGCTTCGGCTGGTTCGCGCTCGCCACCGCGATGGCGGTGATCGTGGCCGGCATCTCGGCGGTCGTCTTCCTGATCGTGGGCTACGTGTTGTTGCCGCTCACGGTGGACGACTCGTCCATGCAGCACACGATGCAACTCGCCTCGCTGGCGGCCGTGGGCATCTCGCTCGGGGCGGCGGCGATCGGGGGACTCGCGATGTTGGCGGTGGCCGCGCGCAATCGGGCCCGGCCGATCGGCGAGATCGAGATGCATCTGGCGCGCGAGGAATGGCGTCGGGCGATCCTGCACCGGGGCATCCTGCCGTTCATGCGCTCGCGTCTGCGCGAGGCATCCGACGAGGGCACCACCCTCCTCGGCTGACCGACGATCGGCGCCGGTCCTCCCGCCCACCGGGGGCGGGAGGACCGGATCACGCCGTCGGGATCCGGTTGGGCCACACAATGGGCGACATGGTCGGCAAACGCGGGAAGGTCACCGGGGGAATCGGTCCCGGGCTGGTGGGCGAGGTCATGATCGAGGTGCGCGGTGGGGTGGAGGCTTTCCTCGCGTACTCGGCATTGCCCGGCGAGGAACACGCGGTGGGGTCGTTGGTGGTGATCGTGGAATACCTGCCGCCGCGCACGGTGTACGTGGCGTCGGCCTTCGGCTGACGCTGCGCGGGGCGGGCCCGTACGGACGAACAGCCTTGTGGGAGCTCCCGGTTCGGTGTGTTTCACGCCGGTGGGGGCTCCCGCTTCGGTGGCCGGCACGCCGCTGGGGAGCTCCCTCTTGGCGGGTCCACCGATGGCGAGGACACTCCGGGAACAGGCCAAAGGGGGAATGTTCCGTGCTCTATACCGTGCTCGCCGTGCTCGGTCTGCTCGTGGTCCTGATCGTGGTCTTCAAACTCATGTGGCGCGTCGCCGAGCCCAACGAGGCGCTCGTCATCTCCGGCTCCCGGCACCACACCGAGGGCCTGGGCGAGGGCATGGGATTTCGTATCGTCACCGGGCGCGGCACCCTGGTGCTGCCGTTCGTGCAGGCGGTGCGCAAGCTCTCGCTCGACCTGAACGAAGCGGAACTCTCGGTCGAATGTGTCACCACCCAGGGCATCCCGCTGCGGGTGCAGAGCGTGGTGATCTTCAAGATCGGCGACGACTACGTCTCGATCGCCAACGCGGCCCGCCGCTTCCTGGACCAGCAGAAGCAGATGGAGTCCCGGGTCCGCAAGGTGCTGGCCGGTCATCTGCGTTCGATCGTCGGCGGGTTGACCGTCGAGGACATGATCCGTGACCGGGAGAAGCTCACCGCGCACGTGCGCGCGGCGTCCGGGTCGGACATGGAGAAGCTCGGGCTGATCGTGGACAGCCTGCAGATCCAGGAGATCGAGGATCCGACCGGCTACATCAAGAACATGGCCGCGCCGCACACCGCGGCGGTGATCCGGGACGCGCGGATCGCCGAGGCGCTGGCCACCCGCAAGGCCACCGAAGCCGAGCAGGACGCCAAGGCGCGGATGGCCCAGGCCACCCGGGACAGCGAGATCCAGCAGGCCGGCTACCAGGCCGAGCGGGACGAGGCCACCGCGCGCTCGCGCCAGGCGGGACCGCTGGCGGACGCCGCGGCCAAGCAGGAGGTGGTGGTCCAGGAGACCCGGGTCGCCGAGTTGGAGGCCATGCGGCGCGAGCAGCAGCTCCAGGCGGACGTGCGCAAGCCGGCCGACGCGAAGGCGTACGAGACCCGCACCCGGGCCCAGGCCGAACGCGACGCGCGGATCTCGGCGGCCGAGGCGAGTGCCCGGGAGACCGAACTGGCCGCGATCGCCGACGCGGAGGCGACCAAGGTGCGCGGGCTGGCCGCCGCCGAGGCCACACTGGCGACCGGCAAGGCACAGGCCGAGGCGGCCAAGGCCAAGGGCCTCGCCGAGGCGGCCGCGATCGCCGCCCGCGCGGCGGCCCTGGCGGAGAACCAGGAGGCGGTCGTCGCCCAGCAACTCGCCGAGAACTGGCCGGAGATCGTCCGGGCCGGCGCCGAGGCCTTCGGCAACGTGGACCACATGGTCCTGCTCAACGGCGGCGACGGCATGGGCGACCTGTTCGCCAAGGCCCTGACGATGGGCGGCACGGGCCTGGGCATCGCCCGCCAACTCCTCGCGGGCGGCAACGGCAACGGCAATGGCGCCAAGCCCGCAACGGACGCTGTGCCCAAGGAATCCGTCCGCATCGAGGTGGAGGTCGACCCGATCGACCCGACCCCGGAACCGGAGCTTCGGCTCACGAAGGACTCGGAGAGCTGACCGCGACGCATCTTCCGCAGCGGTGGCCGGACCCGTGGATGTGGGGTC
>NZ_JBHZAV010000119.1:0-29593 GCF_042754445.1 Embleya sp. NPDC059213 | reverse complement strand
GCCCCACCCGTCACGGGTGGGGCCGGCGCCGTTCCTGGGATGATGTTCCACGTGAAACGTCAGGACGACACGACCCCCGACCCGCCGGTGGACGAGCGCGCGCCCGAGGCGCCGGAGGCGGCAGGTCGCCTCTTCGGTGCCAACCTGGACCGCGCGATCCGCTATGCCGATCTGCTGGCCGGGCCCGGTGTACGCCGGGGCATGGTCGGCCCACGCGAAGTCGGCCGGCTCTGGGAGCGGCACCTGCTCAACTGCGGGGTGGTCGCCGAATTGATCGCGGAGAACGCGATCGTGCACGACGTCGGTTCGGGCGGTGGCCTGCCGGGCATTCCGCTCGCGCTGGTGCGGCCGGATCTGCGGATCACCCTCGTCGAGCCGCTGCTGCGGCGCACCACGTTCCTCGACGAGGTGGTCGAGGAACTCGGCCTCGACAACGTCGAGGTGCTGCGCGGGCGCGCCGAGGAACTGCGCGGCCGTACCTCCGCCGACGTGGTCACCGCACGAGCGGTGGCGCCGCTGGCCAAGCTGGCCGGGTGGGGTCTGCCGCTGCTCGGCTCCGGCGGCGAGATGCTCGCGCTCAAGGGCGACTCGGCCGCCGAGGAACTCCTGGAGTCCGAGGCGGACTTGCGCAAGCTCGGCGCGGTGTCCTGGACGGTCGCGCACGCGGGTGCCGGGATCGTGGACCCGCTGACCACCGTCGTCCGGGTCCGGATCGGCACCGTGGTGGCCAAGGAGTCCAAGGCGGCCAAGGCGCGACGGGCCGCGAAGGCGACCAGGCGGCGTCCCGGAAAGTAGTGCGTCGCCGGGTTGGGCCGGACGGCTGAAACGCCGTTCCTGCCCGCTCGGGGTGTGTCGTGCGCGTCGCGCCATCGCCGCACCCGGGATCGTGTTTCACGTGAAACGCCTTCCGTGGAAACGCTTCTACTCACCTGAGGCGCGCCGGAACGTGACACCCTCTGAGGGTGCCGCCGCAGTGCGTGGTCATTCCGTCGGCCCGAGTTCCCATGTCGCCGCGGCAGGAGAGGAGAGTGGACCGTTGCCGTCCGAGTATCCGACAGCCTCGATGCCGGCGCCCCGAGTGGGTGCCGTCGTCGACGTTTCACGTGAAACAGAGGCACCCGGTATCGAAGACACGCCCATCGCCCGAGCGGCCCGACAGGCCGTCGAGACGATGGGTCGTGCTTCGGAGGGGCTGCCGCGCCCGGAGCGCACCCGGGTCATGGTGGTCGCGAACCAGAAGGGTGGCGTGGGTAAGACCACGTCGACCGTGAACCTCGCGGCGGCGTTGGCGATGCACGGCGCCCGGGTGTTGGTGATAGACCTCGACCCGCAGGGCAACGCCTCCACGGCACTCGGGGTGGACCATCACGCGGGCACACCGTCGATCTACGAGGTGCTGGTCGAGGGCCGCGACCTGGCCGAGGTCGTCCAGCCGGTACGCGACGTCGAGGGCCTGTTCTGTGCTCCGGCGACGATCGACCTGGCCGGTGCCGAGATCGAACTCGTCTCGCTGGTCGCCCGGGAGAGCCGGCTCCAGCGCGCCATCGCGTCCTACGAACAGCCGTTGGACTACATCCTGATCGATTGCCCGCCCTCGCTCGGCCTGTTGACGGTCAACGCGCTCGTGGCGGGCGCCGAGGTGGTCATCCCGATCCAGTGCGAGTACTACGCGCTGGAGGGGCTCGGGCAGCTGTTGCGCAACGTGGAACTGGTCCGCGCGCACCTGAATCCGAACCTGGCCGTGTCGACCATCCTGCTCACCATGTACGACGCGCGCACCCGGCTGGCCTCCCAGGTGGCCCAGGAGGTGCGTGACCACTTCCCGGACGAGGTGCTGCCCACCGCGATCCCGCGCTCGGTACGCATCTCCGAGGCGCCCAGCTACGGGCAGACGGTGATGACCTACGATCCGGGCTCCACCGGGGCGTTGTCGTATCTTGAAGCGGCTCGGGAGATGGCGCTGCGCGGTGTGGCGAAGGCGAAGGAGGAAGTATGAGCGGACAACGCAGAGGACTGGGCAAGGGCCTCGAATCGCTCATCCCGGCCCGACCGTTGAAGCCGTCCTCCTCCGCGGCGGCGACCCTGCGCAAGATGGCGGAGATAGCGACGGACGAGTCGGCCCTGTCGCCGACCTCGGTCCCGGTGCAGGATGCGCCGAAGGCCGAACCGACCGCACCGGCCGCGCTCTACGCCGAACTCCTGGTCGACCTGATCGTGCCGAACCCGCGCCAGCCGCGCGAGGTGTTCGACGAGGAGGCGCTGGCCGAGCTGGTCCAGTCGATTCGGGAAGTCGGGGTGCTCCAGCCGGTCGTGGTCCGCTCGACCAACGAGGGCACCTACGAACTGGTGATGGGCGAGCGGCGGTTGCGGGCTTCCCGGCTGGCCGGGCTGACCCACATTCCGGCGATCGTCCGGGTGACCAACGACGACAAGCTGCTGCTCGACGCGCTCCTGGAGAACCTGCACCGCTCCGAACTCAATCCGTTGGAAGAGGCTCTGGCCTACCAGCAGTTGCTGGAGGAGTTCGACTGCAAGCAGGAGGAGCTCGCCGATCGCATCGGTCGCTCGCGGCCGCATCTGACCAACACGATGCGGCTGTTGAAGTTGCCGATGGAGGTGCGCTCGAGGGTCGCGGCGGGCACGTTGCTGGCCGGACACGCACGGGCCTTGCTGGCGCTGGAAGAACGGCCCGACGAGTTGATCAAGCTGGCCAAGCGGATCATCGCCGAGGGCATGACGGTGCGGACCGTCGAGGAGATCGCCCGCTCGATCAACAACGAGGGACCGGCCAAGTCCAAGGCGCACAAGCCGCGCGCGGGCCGGATCGTCGCGCCCGCGCTGAACCAGCTCGCGGACCGACTCAAGAACCGCTTCGAGACCGAGGTGAAGGTCGTCCTCGGACAGAAGAAGGGCAAGATCGTCGTCGAGTTCGCGTCGATCGAGGACCTGGAACGCATCCTGGCGTCGATGGCGCCCGGTGAGGGCGACCACTTCGCCAAGCGGTTGTCGGAGCCCGAGGTGCCCGGCCAGGCCGGGCCGGTGCGCGAGGGCGCGGAGGCGGCGGACGAGGCGTCCGTGGATGGCGCGGAATCCTCGGTGTTGGTGCCGTAGTCGGCACGGGAAGCACCCGGGAAGGGGCTCGCGGAGGTTGACCGCGAGCCCCTTCCTTGCTTGTGTTTCACGTGAAACGTGCCGCCGGTTCGGCTGCGGCCGGGTTCCGCGCGCACGTTTCACGTGAAACGTGGCACCCCTGGAGGGCCGATGAGGTCGATGCGTTGGATCGTCGCGGGTCTGGGCGTGGGTGCCGTCGGCGGATTCGTCGGCGGGTTGCTCGGCGAATCCCCGCGTTCCCGGATGCCCGGCCGGGCGCCGTGGGCGCCGGGTGGGCCCGCGATTCCGGTCCATGCGCTGCCGCTGGGCTCACGCCGGCCGGTGGATCGGGTTGTGCTCGACGAGTCGGTGCTCGCTCGGGCGAGGGCCAGGGCCGGTCGGCTCAGGTGAAGACGGGCAGCCGCAACATGCCGGTGGGCACGTCCTCGTCCGGCGGCAGATAGAGCCGCTGGAGGGCCACCACGATCGACTCGGCGGCGTGGTCGCGGAATTCCGAGTCGGCCAGTCGGGCCGCGTCGTCCGCGTTGGTGAGGTAGCCCAGTTCGATGCGCACGGCGGGCATCCGGGTGCGCCGGAGCAGCGTCCACGCCTTGCCGTGCGTCCGGCCGTCGACCAGGCCGGTGCGGGCCACGAGTTCGCGTTGTACCAGGCTCGCGAAGTGCTCTCCGGTCGGCGAGCGTCGCCCGTACCGGTCGCTGCCGCTGCCGTAGTAGTAACTGGAGACGCCACTGGCCCGCGGGCTCGCATTGCGGTCCGCGTGCAGGGATATCACCAGGTCCGCGTCGGTGGCGTTGGCGAAGGCCGCGCGGTCCTCCTCGCCGACGCCGTCGGAGTCCAGGCCGCGGGTGAGGTACGCCTGGACGCCCAGGGCGGACAGTCGGCCCTCCAGTCGCCGGGCGAGGTCCCACACCACCTCGGCCTCGCTCAGCCCGTGCGCCACCACGCCCTGATCCGCGCCGCCGTGCCCCGGGTCGATCACCACGGTCTTGCCGGCCAGCGAGGGGCCGGAGCGGTGCAGCAGTTCGGACTCGCGCATCGCGTGCGGTTGCCCGCCGACGACCGTGCGCGCGAGCCGGTCGAGGGCTCGGAACGTGGCCGGTCCACACGTGCCGTCCGCGCCGAGTCCGTAGTTGCGCTGGAATTCGCGCAGCGCGCGTTCGGTGGCCTGGCCCAGGATGCCGTCCACCCGGCCGCAGTCGAAGCCCATGTCGAGCAGCCGCTGCTGGAGGGTGGCCACGTCGTCCCCGACCGTCGGGTGACCGATCGAGTAGGACAGCATGCGGTCGCCGAGGCGCCATCGTGCCTCGTCGAGGTGACGGTAGGTCTCCGGGCCGACGATGCCGTCCACGGTCATCGCGCGCTGCTGCTGGAAATGCCGGACGGCGAGGTCCACGGAGTCGTCGAACACCGCGTCCGCGTAGCCGCCTTGGCCGCTCGCGTCGCCGCTGCCGACGACGGCATGGGCACCGGCGGGCAGGAGGCCGAGCAGCACCAGTTTGGACCTGATCTCGGCCACTGCGGGGCCGGTGTCACCGCGTCGGTACCGCCGCTGCATGGTCATGGAAAGAAGTCCTCCCGAGTTTTGACGCAACACTCGATCGTACGCGCGCATACGGTGCTTCCCGTACCGGAGTGGGGCTCTCGGGGCCCGGATTCCGGCCCGAGCGGACGATCTGCCGCCGTGGGTCGCCCGCCGGCCGTCGATACGCCCTGACACGCGTGAAGGGCGCTCCCCGGTTCCGGGAAGCGCCCTTCGTATGCCCGTGGGCCGCCGCGTCGAACGGGTCGACTCAGACGTACTCGGCGAGCTCGCGCAGCAGTGCCGCCTTCGGCTTCGCACCGACGATCGTCTTGACGATCTCGCCGCCCTTGAAGACGTGCAGGGTCGGGATCGACAGCACGCCGTAGCGGGTGGTGATCTCCGGGTTCTGGTCGATGTTCAGCTTCGCGACGGTGAGCGTTTCACCGTTCTCGTCCGCGATCTGCTCCAGCGCCGGGGCGATCTGGCGGCACGGGCCGCACCACTCCGCCCAGAAGTCGACGAGCACTGCCTTGTCGCTCATCAGGACGTCGGTGTCGAAGGTCTTGTCGGTGACGGTGACGGTGGCCCCGGCCATGGTTGCTCCTCGGTGTGCTCGGGTGGAAGGAAGTTACGGACGAGTGGGTGGGTCAGGCGCCGGTGCCGTCGGCGAGCGAGGCGAGGTAGCGCTCGGCGTCGAGGGCGGCGGCGCACCCGGTGCCGGCGGCGGTGATCGCCTGCCGGTAGGTGTGGTCGACGACGTCGCCCGCCGCGAAGACGCCGGTGAGGTTGGTGTGCGTGGTCGGCGCGTCGACCTTGATGTAGCCCTCGTCGTCCAGCTCGATCTGACCCTGCAGCAACTCGGTGCGCGGGTCGTGGCCGACCGCGATGAACAGGCCGGTCACCGCCAGGTCGCGCAGTTCGCCGGTGGCGGTGTCGCGCAGCTTGACGCCGGCGAGCTTGCCGGCGCCCACGATCTCGGCGACCTCGCTGTTCCACGCGAACGAGATCTTCTCGTCGGCGAACGCCCGATGTTGCATCGCCTTGCTCGCGCGCAGCTCGTCCCGACGGTGGATGACGGTCACCGAGCGGGCGAAGCGGGACAGGAACGTGGCTTCCTCGATCGCCGAGTCGCCACCGCCGACCACCGCGATGTCCTGGTCCCGGAAGAAGAAGCCGTCGCAGGTGGCACACCAGGAGACGCCCCGGCCGGACAGCGCGTCCTCGTTGGGGAGGTTGAGCTTGCGGTACGCCGAACCGGTCGCCAGGATCACCGCGTGCGCCTGGTGCACGGTGCCCGCGCCGTCCGTGACGGTCTTGACGTCGCCGGTGAGGTCGACCGCCACGACGTCGTCCGGAATCAGCTCGGCGCCGAAGCGCTCGGCCTGCTTGCGCATGTTGTCCATCAGATCCGGACCCATGATGCCGTCCGGCCAGCCGGGGAAGTTCTCGACCTCGGTGGTGTTCATCAGTGCGCCGCCCGCAGTGACGGCGCCTTCGAAGACCAGCGGCTTCAGGTCCGCGCGTGCTGCGTAGACGGCGGCCGTGTACCCGGTCGGACCCGATCCGATGATGATCACGTTGCGGACGTCGCTCACGCTGAGCCTTTCCTGGTTCCTTGTCGAGCCTCGTGCCGTGGCCGGCGTCGGCTGTGCGGGTCTGCGAGCCCCGCGCCCCGATGAGATGCGGTGTCTCGTTCGACAACGGATCCTAGGTGCGCACCATTCCCGGGTCCCAATGCCGCGAGCAAGGCGTGCCGGGGATCACCCCCGGGGGACCACCGTGGCGAGCAATACGGAGCCGGTGAGCGGGCCGGACGGGCCGGTCGAGAGTTGCGTCGAGCAGGACGCGTCCACGATGTACACCCGGACCCGGTCGGCACTCGGGCCGTTCAGGACCACCACCCAGGCCGGCTTGCCGGCGTAGCTGCCGTTGTCGACGGCCAGCGCCCGGGCGGCGTCCGGTCCGACCGCGGCGGCGACGCACCCGGGCAGGTCGCCCAGGGATGTCGCGGTGGTGCGGCGCAACAACTGCGAGACCTGGTCGGGCAGTCCGGCGGCCGTGTACTCCCGGGGGGCCGCGATGGACGGCTTCAGCGGCGGTTGTGCTTCCGAGTTCGCGGCGCCCGGTCGCTCGTCCGCCTTGCCGGACGACGCGGACTTGCCGGGCTCCGGTGCGGACGCGGCGGACCGGTCCCGGGCGGCGGCCGGCTTTCCGGCGGACTTGTCGTCGCCGCCGGTGCCCACCACGACGGTGACGCCCAGGGCCACCGCCGCCACCGCGGCCGCCGCGAGCAGCAGCGGGCCGCGACGCCGCCGTCGGCGGGCGGCGTCGAGGGGGACGACGTTGTGATCGAGCGGGTGCGGCGCGGCGGGCGGCGCCTGCGCGGGGGGACCGCCGAAGGGCATCCCCACGGACGGTGCCTCGGCGGGTCGCGGGGGCGGGAGCGCGGCCAGCGCGAGCGCGTCGTCGATGCGCGCGATCACGTCGGCCGGCATCGGCTCGACCGGCTGCCCGCCGAGCAACTCGCGGACCTCGGCCAGCGCGTCCCGAGTGTCGCGACACTCGGCGCACTCGGCCAGGTGCGCGTCCAGGGCGCTCGCCTGCTCCGGGGTGAGCAGTCCTTCGACGAGGTCGGACAGCACCTCGACGTCGATGTGCCCGCTCATCGTGTGCCACCTCCCTCCATGCTCGTGCCGCCCGCGTCGGGGGCCGGATCGCCGGTTCCCGGTCGGTCGTCCGTCGATGGGACGGATTGTCCGGCTCCGGGGTTCCCGGCCGGTCGGGGCGGTCCCGCCTCGCGCAGGTGCCGCACCAGCGGCAGCAGCTTGGCGCGACCGCGGGCACAGCGGCTCTTGATGGTGCCCGAGGCGACCCGGAGGATCCGGGCCGCCTCGTCGACGGGGTAGCCCTCCATGTCC
Organism: Embleya sp. NPDC059213; assembly: GCF_042754445.1. Taxonomy (NCBI): domain Bacteria; kingdom Bacillati; phylum Actinomycetota; class Actinomycetes; order Kitasatosporales; family Streptomycetaceae; genus Embleya; species Embleya sp. NPDC059213. Next base: position 22,042 of record NZ_JBHZAV010000119.1, on the reverse strand, counting down.
ACCAGCACCAGCGCGGCCCGCTGCTCGGCCGGCAGCGTGGCCAGTGCGGCGAGCACCGCCGCCCGGGTCTCGCCGCGGATCGCCGGGTCCTCCTGGACGGGCGCGGGCAGCCGCTGGTCGAGGTCCTCGGGCAGCGGTACGGCCGGCCGGGCGGCGCGACGCCGGGCCCGGTCCAGGCAGGCGTTCACCACGATCCGGTGCAGCCACGTCGTGACGGCCGCGCGGCCCTCGAACCGACCTGCGGCACGGTAGGCGGACACCAGGGCGTCCTGGAGGGCGTCAGCGGCTTCCTCGCGGTCCCCCAGCGTGCGCAGCGCCACCGCCCACAGCCGATCGCGGTGCCGACGCACGACTTCGCCGAACGCGTCGGGGTCGCCGGCGGAGTGTCGGGTGAGCAGATCGGCGTCGGTGACATCCGCATACGCCGATCCGGTCTGCTCGGTGCTCACCGCCTGCCTACCTCCCCCTGGGCCCGGGGTCATCCTGGCACGGGCCGCCGGCCGGTCGCAGAGGGGTTCGCCTCGATCGCCCGGAGGGGGTCAATCGTTGACGGTGAAGGTGACTTCGCGCCAGGCGTTCTGATGGCCGGGGGTGTAGATGTGGTAGCCGTCGACGTCTTGCAGGACCTTGGGCATCGCGGTCATCAGCACCAGCACGTAGCGGGTCTTGGTGGGGTTGTCGCCGGTCATGTTCAACTGGGTGCCGTCGGTCGACTTGCTGCCGATGGTGACCTTGTAGGCGTCCTGGTTCGTCGGCATCGTCGATCCGGCGCCGGGTGCGGCTTTGAGGGTGATGGTGGTGGTCGGCCCACCGGCACCGAGCGCGATGTTCACGCCTCGTACGTCCATCGGCTCACCGAGGTCGTAGACGATCCCGTATCCCGTGCGCCCGTTGTAGTCGACTTTCGGGCCGTCCTTCATCATGTTCGTCTGCCAGTAGGTCTCGCGCTTGCCGTCGTGGGTCTTCACCACGTTTTCGGCGTCGGTCGGTGCGCCGCCGATCGAGATCTCCGTGCCGGTCTTCGGCGGGACTTCCTTCGTGGTCGGCGGCGTCGGCGGTTTCTCGGTCGGCGAGTTCGACGCGCCACTCTGCCGCTTCAACGGCCCTTCCTTCTCTTCCCCGTCGCCCGCATGGCTGGCCACCTGCCACGTCACCAACACGATCGCGAGGACCACCAGCACCGCGACCGCGCCCTTGACCGCCGCGCCGAACCGGCCGCCCAGCGGGGGCGGCGGTGCGACCGGGGGACGGATCGTGCCGTTCGAACCACCGTTGTAGCCGCCCGACGTGTAGACCGTCCGGGTCGGCGTCGGCGTGTAGACGGGGTACTCGTCCTGTTCGGGGCCGCCGACGATCTCGCCCTGCTCGGGCGGATGGATCTCCGGGATCGCGCCGATCGCCGCGGACAGTTCGCCCGGTGTCCCGAACGCCGGTTCGTGCTTGACCTCGTGGCCCAGCGCGCGCATCGTCAGCGCGGCCAGCGTGTCGTCCACGCCGGCCCGGATCTGGCCGGGCGCGCACAGCCTGCCGCCGGTGAACGGGGCGGCCTGGAGGCCGTATTCGGTGCCCTCGACCCAACGCCGGGTCAGCGCCGCGTACATGAGCCTGCCGACCGCGTGCGTGTCGTCGCGGGCCGCGTCGGTGGTGTCGTGCCCGTACAGGGCCGCCTCGACCGCCAGGCCGACGATCTTGTACTGGCCGGTGTGCATGCGCAGCACGTTCTCCGGCGTGAGCCGCAGGTGCGACAGGCCGGCCCGGTGCGCCACCGACATCGCCTGGGCGATCGCGCGGGAGAGTTCGTAGACCTCGTGCGGCGGCAGCGGCGCGCTCTCGAAGACCTTGGTGAGGTTGTCCGCGTCGGGCAGCCACTCCTTCACCACATAGATCAGGCCGTCCTGTTCGGCGCAGTCGAGCACCTGGACGAAGCGCGGGTCGCCCATCAGCGCGGCGGCGCGGGCCGCGGCGATCACCGCCCGGCCGTGCTCCCCGCCGGCGGGCACGATGTGCACGCCCACCGCGCGCCGGAGCTTCTCGTCGACGGCGCGCCAGGTCTCGCTGCGGCCGTTCTGCGACAGGCGGTGTTCGAGCCGGTAGCGGTCGGCCAGTCGGGTGCCGCGACTGACTCGCGGCGGGGCGGGTGCCGCGGCGGGCGCCGGCTCGGCCGACTCGGACCCGGTGGTCTTTTGCGCGGCCGGCTCGGGTTCGCTCGGCGTGCCGGCCCGGGGGGTGGTCGCGGCGGGCTTGGTGCGCTTCGCCCTTTGGTGCGTTGCCGGTTCGTCCTCGGCCGCGTCGTTCGCGGCTGCGGCCGGCACGTCCCCGGAGGGGGCTTCGGCGGCATCGTCCGCGACGTGCGTGGCGTCCGCGGCCCCGACCTGGGTCTCGGCCGAATCGCCGTTCGCAGAACCGCCGTTCACGGATCCACCGCTTGCCGTGCCGGCCTCGGCGGAGGCGGCGATCCCGGATCCGACTTCTTCGGTCGCATCGGGTTCGGGCTCGACGCCGACGGGCACAACCGTGGTGGTGTGTGCGGAGATCTTGCCGTCCGAACCGACCAGTTCACCCGACTCGGTGTCAGAAACCTTTGTCGGTACGGGATTTGCCTCGTCCGTCGCTAGGTCGACGGATCCTGCGGTTCGGTCCGTCACCTCGGCCTCATCCTCCTTGTCGGCGTACTCATCGTAGAGGTGAGGCATCTCGGGCCGTTGGTCAGGGACAACCTCTACACACCATGAGACTCTCGAACCCCGGTTCGGGTTGCCTCATGGCAAGATCCGTAAGGAAACCGAGACCGGCGTAAGGGGAGCTTTACCCCCGTTTCGGTGTCCGGCACACCCTCACTCGCCCATGGTGGTACATCCCACAGCGATCCGCCCGCCGAATTCCCGGGGCGGGAACGCGGCGGGCGGGGGTCCGTCCGGGGTCGAGCCGGCGGTCAGCGGCCGAGCCGGCCCTTGATCATCCCGGTCATCGCGGTCATCTCCTCGACCCGCATCCGGTTGGCCGCGACGAAGAACACGGCGAACATCGTGACGATGCCCGCGCCCACCGCGATCGCCGAGCCGCCCATGCCCGAGCCGAAGTGACCCGTGCACACCCGGGCCACGAAGAACGCCGCGACGCCACCGAACGCGGCGGCGATCAGCAGCCGGGTGTAGGTCCGGGTCACCCGTCGGCCGTCCAGGTCGCCGAGCCGCTTCTTGAGCCGCTGTGCGGCCAGCACCACGCCCACCAGGTAGGCGAGGCTGTAGCCGCCCGCGATGCCGACACCGGCCCACTTGGTGGGCAGCGCGACGAACGCCAGGCCCGCGAACGCCGCCTGGGCGCCCGCGATCCACACCGTGTTCAGGAAGGGCGTACGGGTGTCCTCGTACACATAGAACCCGCGCAACAGCACGTACTGCGCCGAGTACGGGATCAGGCCCAGCCCCAGCGCCATCAGCATGTAGCCGATCCAGTGCGCGCTCTGTTCGCCGGTCGGGGCGAAGATGAACCCGCCGATGTCCCGGCCCAGCGCCACGAAGATCGCCGCACACGGGATCATCGCCACCGCCGACAGGCGCAACCCGGAGGAGATGTCGCCGCGCACGCTGGCCAGGTCGCCGTCGGCGGCGGCCCGACTCATCCGCGGCAACATCGCCGTCATCACCGACACGGTGATCACCGCCTGGGGCAACTGCCAGATCAGCAGCGCGCTGCTGTACGCGGTGAAGCCGACACCGAAGTGGATGTTCTCGTTGCGCGCGTTGGTGTCGATCGCGGTCGCGAGCTGGGTCACCACGAGGTAGCCGGCCTGGTTCGCGAGCACGAACAGGAACGTCCACTTCGCCAGCCCCAGCGCCTTGCCCATCCCGGAGCCGCGGAAGTCGAAGCGCGGTCGGAACCGGAACCGGGCCGCCTTGAGATACGGGATCATCGCCATCGACTGCACGACCATGCCCAGCAGCGTGCCCAGGCCGAGCAGGCGGATCTCGTCCGGGGTGATGGTGTCCGAGTTCTGCCCGGTGTTCTTCTGGGTGCCGGCCACCCAGATGTAGAGGCCGAACGTGGCGATGATGACGATGTTGTTCAGGACCGGGGTCCACATCATCGGGCCGTAGCGTTCGCGCGCGTTGAGGATCTGGCCGAACAACACGTGCAGGCCCATGAAGAAGATGATCGGCAGGCAATAGCGTGCGAAGGTGATCGCGAGCTCGTAGTCCTGGTGGTACTTGGCCAGCGAGTTCGCGAACGCCCTGATCAACAACGGCGCGCCGAACCAGGCCAGCACGACCAGGGCGAGCAGGGCGCTCATCACCAGGGTCAGCAGGCGGTTCGCGTACGCCTCGCCACCGTCGTCGTCCTGGCGCATCGCGCGCACGAGTTGCGGGACGAAGACCGCGTTCAGCGCGCCGCCGCCGACCAGGATGTACAGCAGCGTCGGCATCGTGTTCGCGACGTTGTACGTGTTGGCCAGCACCGCGGTGCCCAGCGCCGCCGCGGCGACCAGGTTGCGGGCGAAGCCCGTCATCCGGGACACGATCGTGCCCGCCGCCATCACGGCGGAGGACCGCATTATCCCGCCGAGCTTGCTGCCCTTCTTGCCCTCGCCGCCGACCGGGATGCCGGCCATGCGCTCCTCGGCGCCCGAACCGGGCATCCGGTAGACGGGCGACGTGGACGGGTTCAGCGGGACCGGCGGGGCGTCCAGGACCGCGCTCGCGGACATCGACGCGGCCGCCGCCTCGGCCCGGTGCTGGGTCTCGTAGCGCTGATACGCCTCGGTGTACGAGGGCATGCCCGCGATGTCGCCGGCGAGGCCGAGGTTGATGCCGGTCAGCGTCTGGTCCATCAGCCAGCCGCCGGGCCGGTCGTAGTCGCCCCAGCCGCCCTGCCCCTGCTGCGGGCTCGGCTGCTGCGGCACGTACGCCTGCTGGTGCACCTGCTGCTGGTGTTGCTGTTGTGGCTGCTGGTAGTTCTGCGCCGGCGGGGCCTGGTGCTGCTGCTGGTACGGGTCGCCCGAGCCGTATCCGCCGCCGCCGTACTGCTGTGACTGGGCGGACGGGTCGTACGGCGAGGACGGGTCGTGCTGCCCGCCCGAGTATTGGCCGCCCGAGTACTGGTCACCCGCGTACTGCTCGCCCGAGTACTGGCCGCCCGAGTCGTACCGGGCCGGGGCCTCGGGGGTGAAGAGCTCGTCCACGCCCACGTACGGGTCGTTCGCCGGCGGATCGCTCAGCTCGTCCCGGAACCACGCGCCGCCGCCCTGGTCGGGCTGCTGCTGCTGCGGAGGCGGCTGCTGCTGCGCGTACGGGTCGTAGCCGCCCGCGTTGGATCCGGAGCCGTACGGATCCCCGTAGCCCGCCTCGGGCCCGGAGCCGTAGCCGCCCTGCCCGGAGTAACCCTGCTGCGGGTATGCCGCGGGCTCACCGTAGCCCGGCTGCGGGGCGTTCGGGTCGACGTATCCCGGCTCACCCGGCCGTGCGTACGGATCCGGCGGCTGCGCGGCATAGGGATCGGCCGGCTGTCCGTACGGATCGACGTACTGCTGCAGGTACGGGTCGGCGGGCGGCCGACCCCGGTAGGGATCGTCGTGCGCGCCGTCGTCCGGCTCGGCGGAGCCGCCGGTGTACGGCTGACGTTCGTCGCTCCGGTCGCTCATGCGGGCGGGCCCTCGTCTTCTCGGTCAGGTTGAGTGTCCGGTGCCCACTTTCTCATTCGGGGCGGTCGGTCGTGGATCCCGATGGTGTGTGTCCGTGCGGGTCGGCCGGATCCGGGGGTCCGTTCCCGCCGGCGTAGGGGGCCGCGAAGTGGGCCGGCGGCCACCCGGATGCCGGTCGGATCGGGTCCGGATCGGTGTCCGGCGAGGAGCCGGCGTCGAACGGCGTGTCGTGGCCGTCCTCACCATCCTCGTCGTTCGTATCCCCGGCAAGGGCCGCCTCCCGACGCTTGCGCAGGAAGGCCCGCAGCGAGAACACCGCGAGCAGGAAGGCGAGGCCGCCGATGATCCACCGGGTCAGCGCGTCGATCGTGGTGGTGTTGACGAAGAACGATTCGGGCGTTTTGACCGAGCGTCCGTCCGTGGTGAGCAGTTGCACGTCGACCATGACCTTGCCGTTCGCGGCCGACTTCGCCGTGATCGGCACCTCCCGGCGGCGCCCGTCGGGCACGGTCACGGTGATCGGATCGCCGAGCTTGAGCCGGTTGGGCTGATGCGAGGCCGCCGCGATCGTCACCGTGATCGGCTGCTGGAGGTTGTTCACCACGGTGACCGGGATGTTGCCCTCCTCGCCGGACAGCGTCACCCCGGTTCTGCGGATGATGTAGACCAGCGATTGCAGTTCGCGCAGGCCGCGGGTGACGCCGAGCCGATAGCGGTCCATCCCCTGCGGGTCGCCGCGCCACTCGGTGGACAGCAGGCGCAGCAGCGCGGGGTTGAACGGGCCGGTCACCCGCTCGGGACGGGTCAGGATCGAGGCGAAGGTCTGCATCGACCGGACCAGGTTGTCGGTCTCGGTGAGGTACTGCATGGACGGCTCGCTCTCGCGGACCGCCTTGGGATAGCCGGCGAGCTTGCGCGCGGGCAGCGGGGCGGGCTCGGTGGCGAGCTCGGCCAGGGTCGCGCTGCGGGTCCAGTCGGCCGAGGCGTTGAGCACGTCCTTGAGCACGCCGGCCAGCGAGGCGTCCATGGTGCGCGGCGGGGCGATCAACAGGCTGCGGGCGGGCTTGACCGAGGGCTCCTGGAGCACGATCGTCAGCAGCTCGGCCAACAACTGCTGGGTGGTCAGCACGCCCTGCCCCGGCGCCTTGGTGTCCTGGGCCAGGATCTTGTCGATGTCCGGGTCGGTGACCAGCGCGGTGCCCTTGTCGCTCCCCGGCAGGGCGGCCGTGGCCAGCGGGGTGACCTTGAGCTCCCTGGTCGGCGGCAGGGACGCGCCGGAGGCGATCACGGTGCTTGCCCCGGTGCCGTTCGCGAGCTGGACGATCGAGGAGTCCAGCGCGCCGCCGGCGGGCCAGGCGACGTCGGTGCGCACCGAGCGGCCCAGGGTGCGCTGCATGACGGTGGCGGATTCGGCCAGGGCCTCGCTGAGCTGCGGGCGCAGGTCGGCCTTGTTCGCCTCCAGGGCGTGCGCCACCGCGGCCAGATCGGTGTCGGCGTACGGCAGGCCGATCACCGGCTGGGTGCCGAAGCCGGCCTTGAGCCGCTCCAGCCAGCCGGCGGCGACCTGGCCACCGCCGCCGGCGAGCGTGTTCGTGAGCTCGTTCGGCGTCGCCTTGGTGGTGTCCTCGTCGCTGGGGGTCTTGCCGTTGCGGGACTTCTTCGGCTTGTCGGGATCCAGGCTGCCGGGCGGCGCGACCCGATAGCCGCCGGCCATCTCGGCGGCGGAGTCCACCAGTTCGGGGTCGACGGCCCAGTCCACCTTCATCCCGGTACCGATGCTCACCAGGTCGTACAGGCGCCCGCCCGGGGCGAACTGCGCGGCGAGGTCGTCGTCGCGGAACACCGGTGTCTGGTTCTCGTCGCCGAGCGTGGTGCCGTCCCGGTGCGGTCGGTCGACCAGCGGCCAGACCGTGGCGATGCGCAGGTCCTGGACGTCCTTGAGGCCGTTCTTGGGAATCCACGGCAGGAAGGTGCGGGCCGCGCCGGCCGTCCGGCCGCCGATCCTGGCCTCGACCCCGAGCGGATACGCGCCGGCCGGGCCCAGCCGCAGCGTGTCGGCGCCGACGGTGAAGGTCCACGGCTGGGTCGCGCCCGGGGCCAGGTTGTGCAGCACGACCGGCTTGGGATCGCGCAGCAGGGTGCCGGTCGACTGGGCGTCCTCGGGCGAGCTGATGCCGCTGCGGAAGAGCGGCTCGGAGGTGCGCACGCGCACCGCGACCTCCATCGAGTCGATCGGCTTGGTGCCGGTGTTCAGCACCCGACCCTCGATGGTGACGGTCCCGCCGGCCTTGGCCACCGGGGTCATCTTGGTGAGCAGGACCTGGATCCCGTCGCCTTCGGCGGCGCGCGCGGCGGTCGGCGGGAGCATCCCGAGCAGCCCGGCGGCGAGCACCAGGGCCAGTATCAGCACGGCGAGCGTCCGGCCGCGCAGCAGGAGAACCCCGGTTCCGGGCCGGGATCGGCGATCGCTCACGCGCTGTCCGCCAACAACTCCGGGGCGAGCGTCACCAGGCGCCGCTCGTCGGGGTAGGCGAGGCGCGCCGTGAGCGCGCCGAGCGGAACCCAAGCCACCGCTTCGACCTCGATGTCGTCGTCCGACAGATCCCCGCCCGCCGCCTCCATGAGGTAGTGGTGGACGGTCTTGTGCACCCGCCGATCCGGCGCGGTGAACCAATAGTCGATCACCCCGAGCGGGGCCAGCACCCGACCTACGATGCCGGTCTCCTCCTCGACCTCGCGCAGCGCGGCGTCGACCACGCTCTCGCCGTTTTCGATGTGTCCCTTGGGCAGCGACCACAACAGCCGGCCGCGACGATCCCGACGCGCGATCAACGCCGCGCGCAGGGTGAGTCGATCGACCACCAGACCACCTGCCGAGGTCTCCTCGACCACCTGCAGCCGACGGCGCGGCGGCGTGGTCTCGGAAGGCATCCGCCAAGCTTAGTGCGACATGCGCCACGCCATCACGCCATGATCACCCCATCGCCCGGCCCGTTCGCGGATGCGGCCTCGGCATAATGCGCGCGAGACCCGCGGCCTCGACCCGTAACCTTGTCTCCCGTGCCGAACGCCAAGAACACACCCCATCCGGACGACCCGCCGGCCGGCGGCGAACTGAGCGCCGTACAGCGCCGCGCCGTCACCGAACTGTTGCGCGTCGCCCCCGTCGCCGACGACCTCGCCCGCCGCTTCGAGGCGGCCGGGCACACGCTCGCGCTGGTCGGCGGCTCGGTGCGGGACGCGCTGCTCGGTCGGCTGGGCAACGACCTCGACTTCACCACCGACGCCCGCCCCGAACAGGTGCTGGCGATCGTGCGCCCGTGGGCGGACGCGGTGTGGGACGTGGGGATCGCGTTCGGAACGGTGGGATGTCGCAAGAAGCTCGCGGACTCGCCGGACTACCAGATCGAGATCACCACCTACCGCTCCGAGGCGTACGACCGCACCTCGCGCAAGCCCGAGGTCTCCTACGGAGACTCGATCGACGACGACCTGGTCCGTCGCGACTTCACGGTCAACGCGATGGCGGTCGCGCTGCCCGGGATCACCTTCGTCGACCCGCACGGCGGGCTGACGGACCTGGCCGCGCGGGTGCTGCGCACACCGGGCAGGCCCGAGGACTCCTTCGGGGACGACCCGCTGCGGATGATGCGCGCCGCGCGCTTCGCCGCGCAGCTCGACTTCGAGGTCGCGCCCGAGGTGGTCGCGGCGATGACGGACATGGCCGAACGCATCGACATCGTCTCCGCCGAGCGGGTCCGGGACGAGCTGAACAAGCTGATCTGCTCCGACCACCCGCGCAAGGGTCTGGAGTTGCTGGTCTCCACCGGGCTGGCCGCACGGGTGCTGCCCGAGTTGCCGACGCTGCGCCTGGAGGTGGACGAGCACCACCGGCACAAGGACGTCTACGAGCACACGCTCACCGTGCTGGAACAGGCGATGGCGCTGGAGACGCCGGGCGAGCCGGACCTGATCCTGCGCCTGGCCGCGCTGCTGCACGACATCGGGAAGCCGCGCACGCGCCGCTTCGAGCCGGACGGGCGGGTCTCGTTCCACCATCACGAGATGGTCGGCGCGCACATGACGCGCAAGCGGCTGAAGGCGCTGAAGTACCCGAAGGACGTCACCGACGACATCACGCGCCTGGTCGAGTTGCACCTGCGCTTCCACGGCTACGGCACGGGCGAGTGGACCGACTCGGCGGTGCGCCGGTACGTACGGGACGCGGGGCCGTTGTTGGATCGGCTGCACAAGCTGACCCGGTCGGACTGCACGACGCGCAACAAGCGCAAGGCCGTCACGCTCGCGCGCGCCTACGACTCGCTGGAGGAGCGGATCGCGCAGCTCGCCGAGCAGGAGGAGCTGGATTCGATCCGGCCGGACCTGGACGGCAACGAGATCATGAAACTGCTGGAGGTGCCGCCGGGCCCGCTGGTGGGCAAGGCGTACCGGCACATGCTGGAGATGCGGCTCGAACACGGCCCGATGGACCACGACCGGGCGGTCGCGGCGCTGCGCGAGTGGTGGGCGGCGAACGGGGCCTGACGGCAACGGGAAGGGCCGGTCGATGGGGGTTGATCGCCATCGACCGGCCCTTCGTCGTCACGGCCTACGGCGTCGGGGCGACGTCGACGCCCTTTTCCTTCTTCAGGGCGTCGAAGTCGGACTGCTTGAGCATGATGGTGGAGGTCGGGTCGAACGCCTTGGCGTCCGCCAGGGTGGTGTTCGTGGTGAAGCCGAGGCAGAGCGTGCCCTTGCCCTTGCCGGTCCACTCGTAGCTCGCCACGTAGCCGTTGATCGCCTCGCACTTGTCGCTCGCCGAGGAATTGCCGAACTTGTGCAGCGTCTTCCACTTGGCGCTGGGCGAAGTGCAGTCGACGATCTTGGGCGACTCCTTGGAGCTGATCGGGCCGCCCTTCATCGTGCCGAAGCAACTGCCCGGCTTGGCGCCGGTGACATCGTCCTTGCTGAGCGCGTTCTTGGCCACGGTGCCGGCAATGACCAGGCCCCCCAAGACCACGATCGGGATGACGATCCGCTTGATCTTGCTCTTGCGCGGCGGGGGCGGCGGCGGGCCGCCGTAGAAGCCCGGCTGACCACCCTGCGGGAAGCCGCCCGGCGGGAAACCGCCCTGCGGCTGGCCCGGCTGCTGACCCCAACCCTGCTGGGGCTGCTGGGGCTGGCCCGGCTGCTGGTTCCAGCCCTGGTGCGGCTGCTGAGGACCGTTGGGCCCGGGCGGGAAGGGATTGGACATGGGGACGATCTCCGTTGCAGGGGACTGGTGAGACAGTCCGGAACACTAGGGGTCCGGCCGGACACCCGCTGCGGGGATTCCCCTTGCACCGGTCGAATGTGAGCGGAATAACGGACATAAAGCCGCTGTCCGGCGCGCGAAGGGCTATTTTCGCGCGGCGAGACACAATACGAAGCTTTCCACGGTGGGATCCGAGGCCAACGCGATGGGATCGCCCGGCACCGAATCGCACACCCCGACGAACGTGGTCCCCTGAACCCGTTCGACCACGATGAACCGCGCCGCCGGGTCCTCGCACTTCACCGGGTCCTGGTCGATGGTCGCCTTGTCCCGCAGACAGTCGCCCTCGTGGATCCGCGGTCCGCCGTCCTCCTTGTTCACGTACCACCAGCCCCCCGCCGCCGTGCCGCCGACCAGCAGCACGGCCACCACCGCGATCAGCACCCCGCGCCCACGCCGGGCCCGCCCGCTCGGCGGGGCCGCGGCCCGGCGTGCCGCACGCCCGTCGGCCTGCGCCCGGCGCACCGCGGGCACGTGCGGCATCGACGCCTCCCGCGACGGAAGCGGGTGCCCGTGCGGCGGGGTGTTCTCGGTCCATGCCGGTATGTACGGCAGAGGATCGTTTTCACCCGAACCGGCGTTATTGGACATGGAGTATCTCCAGAGGTGCCGAAAATCGCTGGATGTGCAGGTTAGAACTTCGTCCTCGCCATTGCACTACCCGCAGGTAATTTCCTGGACATGTAGCCGAGGAAAATAGGCCGTGATCGGCAACAAAAGGGATATCAGGGCCGGCGGTCGTCCACCGGAAGGGCCGTGTCGATCACCGGAGGGTGGCGGCGCGCTGCCAGTGTGTACAGGACGCCGGTCGCCACATAGACCCCGGCCACCCCGAGCAACACCGCGGGCGAGCGGCCGTCGTCGGGCAGCCCGAGCGCCGCGACGGCGGCGGCACCCACGAACGCGACGTTGAACAGCACGTCGTAGACGGAGAACACCCGACCCCGGTACGCGTCGTCGACGGTGGTCTGCACGATCGTGTCCACGCCGATCTTGGCGCCCTGCGAGGTCAACCCGAGCAGGAACGCGCCCACCACCAGCGGCGCGAACGCGAACGGCAGACCCAGCGCGGCCTGACACACCGCCCCCACGAACGCGCACGTGCCGATCCAGGCCGCGACGCCGATCCGGGTGGTGATCGAAGGCGTGGCCACGGCCGCGACGAAGAAGCCGAGCGCGGACACGCTGACCGTGATCCCGAAGGTGGCCAGTCCCCCGTCGGTGTCGCTCGGATCGTTGAACGTATTGCGGCAGAGCAACACGGTCATCACGGTGAGCACGCCGTAGCAGAACCGCATCGCGGTGATCGCCGCCAACGCGTGCGCGGGGGCCCGACGTCGCCACACGTGCGTCGCCCCCTCGCGCAGCCCGCGAGCCACCGAACGCAGCGCGTCGCCCACCCCGGGCAACACCCGGTCCGGATCCGGCCCGAGCAGATCGGCCGGCATCGTCGCCGCGACCGCCGCCGAGCCCAGGTACAACAGCCCGGACACCAGGATCACCAGCGCGGTCGCGCCCGAACCCTCGGCCAGGAACGCGTGCACGAGCACCGCCGCGCCACCGCCGATCGCCGCCGCGACGGTCCCGGCCGTGGGCGACACCGAGTTCGCGGTCACCAGCCGCTCGGCCGGCACCACGCGCGGCAGCGACGCGGACAACCCGGCGAGCACGAACCGGTTCACCGAGAGCACCACGAGCGCCGCCGTGTAGAAGACCGCGTCCGGCACCCCGAGCAGCACCAGACCCGCGGTCGCCGCGACCAGCACCGCCCGCAGCAGGTTGCACGAGACCAACACCTGCCGTCGCCGCCACCGGTCGAGCAACACCCCGGTGAACGGTCCGACCAGCGAATAGGGCAGCAACAACACCGCGAACGCGGTGGCGATGTCCGCCGCCGAGGTCTGCTTCTCCGGCGAGAAGAACGCCTGACCCGCGATCGCGACCTGGAAGGCCCCGTCGGAGAGCTGCGAGGTCAGCCGGGTGGCGAAGAGCCGACGGAAGTCGCGCAACTTCAGCAATGAGCGCAGATCACGGATGAGGGCCACAGCGCCCACCGTAGCCGGCCCGCCGCCGAGGCCCGGATACCGCACTCGCCCCCGGGGCGGGTACGCCGAAGGCCCGGCTCCTGGAGGGGAGCCGGGCCTTCGATCACTCGGGTGCGCCGGTGCGGCGCGCGTCGAGCGGAGCGGGTCAGCGCTCGATGTCGCCCTTGATGAAGGCCTCGACGGCGTTGCGGGCCTCGTCGTCGAAGTACTGCACCGGCGGCGACTTCATGAAGTACGAGGACGCCGACAGGATCGGGCCACCGACGCCGCGGTCCTTGGCGATCTTCGCGGCGCGCACGGCGTCGATGATGACACCGGCCGAGTTCGGCGAGTCCCAGACCTCGAGCTTGTACTCCAGGTTCAGCGGGACGTCACCGAAGGCACGACCCTCCAGGCGCACGTACGCCCACTTGCGGTCGTCGAGCCACGCGACGTAGTCCGACGGGCCGATGTGCACGTTGTCGGCGCCGAGGTCACGGTCGACCTGCGAGGTGACGGACTGCGTCTTGGAGATCTTCTTCGACTCCAGACGGTCCCGCTCCAACATGTTCTTGAAGTCCATGTTGCCGCCGACGTTGAGCTGCATGGTGCGCTCCAACAGGACACCGCGGTCCTCGAAGAGCTTCGCCATCACGCGGTGCGTGATCGTGGCGCCCACCTGCGACTTGATGTCGTCGCCGACGATCGGCACGCCGGCCTCGGTGAACTTGTCCGCCCACTCCTTGGTCCCGGCGATGAAGACCGGGAGAGCGTTGACGAACGCGACCTTGGCGTCGATGGCGCACTGGGCGTAGAACTTCGCCGCGTCCTCGGAGCCGACCGGGAGGTAGCAGACGAGCACGTCGACGGCCTGGTCCTTGAGGACCTTGACCACGTCGACGGGAGCCTCGGGCGACTCCTCGATGGTCTCGCGGTAGTACTTGCCGAGACCGTCCAGGGTGTGACCACGCTGCACGGTGACGCCCGACGGCGGCACGTCGCAGATCTTGATCGTGTTGTTCTCGCTGGCACCGATGGCGTCCGTGAGGTCGAAGCCGACCTTCTTGGCGTCCACATCGAAAGCAGCCACGAACTCGACGTCACGCACGTGATACTCGCCGAACTGCACGTGCATCAGGCCGGGGACGCGGCTGTTCGGGTCGGCGTCCTTGTAGTACTCGACGCCCTGCACCAGCGAAGCGGCGCAGTTGCCCACGCCGACGATGGCTACGCGAACCGAACCCATTCCGGTTGCTCCCTGTGATCTCGACGAAGTCGCCATGAACCGGCGACCTCAGTTGTTGGATGCGGACGGGTCCGAGGCCACGTCCTGGGTGGGGGTCCGAGGTCGGTCGGCGTCCTGCGACGCGTCGACCGGTGCCTCGGGGCCGGTGGCGTCCGGAGTGGCTCCGGCATGCCGCTCGGCGGTGATGAGCTCGTTCAGCCAGCGCACTTCGCGCTCGACCGACTCCAAGCCGTGTCGCTGCAACTCGAGGGTGTAGCCGTCGAGCTTCTCCCGTGTCCGGGTCAGCGACCCGCGCACCCGGTCGAGGCGTTCCTCGAGCCGGCTGCGCCGACCCTCGAGGATACGCATGCGCACCTCGTGGTCGGTTCGACCGAAGAAGGCGAAGTGCACGCCGAAGTTCTCGTCCTCCCAGGCCGAGGGCCCGGACTCGGACAGCAGTTCTTGGAAGTGCTCCTTGCCCTGTGCCGTGAGCTGGTAGACGATCCGGGATCGTTTGCTGCCGGCGAGTGCCGTCACCTCCGGAACCTCTTCCGCGAGCCAGCCCCGTTCGAGCAGGGACTTCAGACACGGGTAGAGGGTGCCGTAGGCGATGGCACGGAACGAGCCGAGCACGGTGTTGAGCCGCTTGCGCAGCTCGTAACCGTGCATGGGGGAGTCGTGCAGCAGGCCGAGGATCGCGAATTCGAGGACGCCACCGCGCCTGCTCATCGCTTTCCTCCATCCACTGCGACCGGACCGGACGTGGATCCGTTGCAACCGTGGGATACGGTCGCAGCCGACCTTCGTCCGGCCGGGGCTCCTGTGCCCCCGGCTCGATGTACCGGCCCGATGTATCGAACCGATACATCGAGACGATAGGTCTCCTTGCCGTGTGGTGGCAAGGCGGCCGCCGGTGACTCGGGTCACAGGCAGGTCACAGTGAGGTCGCGAAAGCGGTTCCGCGTAGTCTGTTCCGCCGTGTGGTACCTCAAGCCCCGCTTTCTGCGGAACCGCCCCTCGCGCGTGTGCGTCCTGGGGAGCGGAGAGCCACGACCCGTGCGTCCGACCTCCGCGTCGTACGGCCGAGGAGTAGCGAACGCATGAGTGAACATCGCCGTAGATCACAGCAACCGCGTCCCGAGGGGCGCGGTGACTCGTATTCGGGGGGCACGGGTGGTGCCGGGGGCGGGACGCCACCCGGTGGCTCGTCGACGCCCGCCGCGCCCGGAGGAGGCGACGAAGAGCGTCCACTGTCGCGGATGGAGGCCCGAGCCGCCGCCCGTTCGGGTGGTCGGCGGGCCGCCAACGGCGCCGCGTCCGGCAGCCGTTCGCGCGCGGAGGCCGGCCCGCCCCGGAAGAAGCGGTTCATCGACTATCCGAGGTTCGGCAAGACCGGCGTGCGTCGCTGGTTGCCGTCCTTCAAGCAGATCCTGGCGATGATCCTGTTCTTCCTCGCGTCGATCATGGGCGTGGCGGCCCTGGCGTACGCGATGGTCAAGGTGCCGGACCCGAACGCGAACACGACCTACCAGTCGAACATCTATTACTACGCCGACGGGAAGACCGAGATCGGTCGGACCGGGCAGGTCAACCGCCAGAACGTGACGGTCGACCAGATCCCCAAGCACGTACAGCGCGCCGTGATCGCGGCGGAGAACCGGTCGTTCTACAGCGACTCGGGCGTCTCGCCGAAGGGCTTGCTGCGGGCCGGGGTCACCATGGTCAAGGGTGGCGACACGCAGGGTGGTTCGACCATCACCCAGCAGTACGTCAAGAACACCTACCTGACCCAGGAACGCACCTTCAAGCGCAAGTTCAGCGAGATCTTCATCGCGCTCAAGGTCGACCGGCAGATGCGCAAGGACGACATCCTGGTCGGCTACCTCAACACCGCGTTCTACGGTCGTAACGCCTACGGCATCCAGGCCGCCGCGCAGGCGTACTACGGCAAGAACGTCGGCGACCTGAACGTGGCCGAGGGCGCCTATCTGGCGACCCTGCTCAACGCGCCGGGCATCTACGACGTGATCGAGTTCCCCGGCCAGCTCGAGAACGTCAAGGGGCGCTGGAACTACGCGCTCAACGGCATGGTCAAGGAGGGCTGGCTGCCCAAGGCGGAACGGGACGCGCTGCAGTTCCCGATGCCGATCAAGCCGAAGCCCGCCGCGAACAAGGCCGGTCAGGCCGGATACCTGATGAAGGTGACCGACCAGTACCTCAAGGCCAACAACGTGATCCCGGAGGCCGAGCTCGCCCGCGGCGGCTTCAAGATCGTCACCACGTTCGACAAGTCCCGCCAGGACGCCGCGGTGGCGGCGGTCAAGGACCAGTTGACGTCCGAACTCAAGCCGGACAAGAACGAGGCGGACCGCTATATCCGCACCGGCCTGGCCTCGGTGGTTCCCGGCGACGGGGCGGTGGTCGCGCTGTACGGCGGCCCGGACTTCATCCAGCAGGAGTACAACGACGCGGTCAGACAAGACATCCAGGCCGGTTCGACGTTCAAGCTGTTCGTGCTCGCGGCGGCCCTGCGCAACGGCGGCGCGGACGGCAAGCCGATCGGGCCGGAGAGTTTGTACAACGGCGACAGCAAGATTCCGATCAAGCTGCGCAACGGTCAGATCTTCAAGGACAACAAGACCAACAAGGAGTACCTGGCGCCGAACGAGGGGGATGTGGACTACGGTCCGATCCCGATCACCAGAGCCATGGAGAAGTCGGTGAACACCGTCTTCCTGCAACTCGCCGCCGACGTGGGCCCGGAGAACGTCAAGAAGGCCGCGATCGACGCCGGTCTGCCGCCGAACCTCAGCTCGTTCGAGGCGACGCCGACGATGGCGTTGGGTGTGGCACCGCCGAGTGCGCTGGACATGGCGGAGGCGTACGCCACCTTCGCGGCGCGCGGCATGCACGCGGATCCGTACTTCGTCAAGGAAGTCACCTACAGCGGCTCGAAGCGGGACGTGCCCAAGCACGAGCCCAAGCAGCTGTTCGACAAGAACGTCGCCGACACCGTCAACAAGGTGATGATGCGGGTCGTGGACAACCCGCCGCTCGGCGACGGCACCGGTCGGGCCGCGAAGGCGTTGAACCGGCCGGTGGCCGGCAAGACCGGTACCACCGACGGCAACAACTCCGCGTGGTTCGTGGGCTATACGCCCAACCTGGCCACGTCGGTGGCGCTGTTCCGGGAGGACCCGAACACGCACGCCCGGCTGTCGCTCAAGGGCCTGGGCGGTCGTGACTCCGTGCACGGTGGTGACATCCCGACGCTGGTGTGGACCGCGTACATGAAGAACGCGGTCCAGGGTCTGCCCTCGGTGGACTTCCCCGAGCCCGGCGAGCAGTTCGAGGGCAAGGACAAGGTGACGCTCCCGCCGTCGAACACGCCGCCGCCGACGCGTACGACGCCACCGCCGCCGCCGACGTCCAGCGCGCCGCAGACCACTCCGGCGGCGCCGACGACCAGCGCGGCCGGTGGTGGCCCGCAGGGCGGTACGGGTGACCCCGGTGGTGCACACACCACCAAGCCGTCCACGACGAAGCCGTCGAACACGGATCCGCCCGGCGGACCGCAGGGCACCACCCGCGGTGGTGGCAACAGCGGCTTCATCATCGGCGGACGAGGCGGCTGACCGGTGGCCACACCGGACAGGGCCTAGCCTTACGCGTGCCCCATCGCCTCGGCGGTGGGGCACGCGTTGTCGTATCCGGCCGGCGAGGGCAGCCTCCTCGGGGAACGCGAGAGGATGAGCGCCATGACGCCGACATCGACCGAACCCGTCCTGCCCACCCGGGACGACCCCGTGGTCCGGGCGGGCAGCGAGCTCGTCGGCGGACCCGCCGGACGCCGGATCCGGTTCGTGCCGAATCGGTGGTGGACCCCGGTCCGGGTGCTCGTGCTGCTCGCGGTGGTCTGCTTCGCGCTCGGGATCATGCAGAAGAAGCCCTGCTACGACGGCGGTTGGTTCTCCGGCACCACGCAGTACTCGCACGCCTGCTACAGCGACATGCCGCACCTGTACGTCAATCGTGGTCTCGCGGACGGGAAGATCCCGTACTTCCAGGAGACCGGCGACAAGGACATGAGGTTCCTGGAGTATCCGGTCATCACCGGTGGGGTGATGGCCTTCGCCGGGACCCTGGCGCGGGCGGCGGGCGACCTCACCGGGGGCGACCTCAAGGACGAGCAGCTCTGGTTCGTGATGATCAACGCGTTGATCATGATGGCCTGTGCGGTGGTGACCGTGATCGCGGTCAAGGGCACCTCCGGGCGTCGGCCCTGGGACGCCGCGATGGTGGCCTGTGCGCCCGCGTTGGCGCTGAACGGGCTGATCAACTGGGACTTGGTCGCGGTCGCGCTGACGGCGGTGGCGATGTGGTCGTGGGCGCGGCGCAACGTGGTGGTCGCCGGTGTGCTGATCGGTCTGGCGACCGCGGCGAAGCTGTATCCGGTGTTGTTGCTGGCGCCGCTGTTCCTGTTGTGTCTGCGCTCGGGCCGGATGCTCGCGTTCGCCCGGACCGCCGCGGCGGCGGCGGTGTCCTGGCTGGTGGTGAACCTGCCGGTGATGCTGGACTTCGAGGGCGGATTGCACATCCGCGAGGGCTGGAAACTCTTCTATACGTTCAGCCAGGACCGCCCCGCCGACTACGGCTCGGTGTGGTTGATCATCCAGCAGCGCGACGGGCGACCACTGGAGCATCTGAACACCTACGTCACGCTGAGCCTGGTGTTGTGCTGCCTGGCGATCGCCGCGTTGACCATGTGCGCCCCGCGTCGGCCCAGGTTCGCCCAATTGGTGTTCCTGATCGTGGCGGCCTTCATCCTGACCAACAAGGTCTACTCACCGCAGTACGTGTTGTGGCTGATCCCGCTGGCGGTGTTGGCCCGGCCGCGCTGGCGGGACTTCCTGATCTGGCAGGCGTGCGAGGTCACGTACTTCATCGGCGTGTGGATGTACATCGCCTCGTTCTCCGGCAAGGGCCTGTCGCAGAACGCCTACCACGTGGTGATCCTGCTGCACCTGCTCGGCACCGCGTACCTGTGCCTGGTCGTGGTGCGCGACATCCTGCGTCCGGATCGGGACCCGGTGCGCGCGGACGGCAGCGACGACCCCTCGGGCGGGGTGCTCGACCGGGCCCCGGACGTCTTCGTGCCGACCTCGGTCCTGGCCCGCGCGGGCGGCTGAGCGAGACGCGGGCCCGACGCCGGGCGGCACGAACGAAGGGCCTCGGCCGGGACGCGCGAACCGTCCCGGCCGAGGCCCTTCGCGTGGTCGGGTCAGCGCAGGGCGATCCGGTCGAAGTGCGTCGTGGTGTGCCGCAGCGCGGCCTCCAACTCGTCGCCCGGCTTGGGCGGGGCCACGTCGTTGGCCAGGAACAGCAGGCTGACCTGCATGTGCGGCGGCTCGGCGAACCAGCGCTGCTTGCCCGCCCAGGTGAACGGGGACAACGCGCGGTTGACGGTCGCCAGGCCGGCCCGGGCGACGCCCTTGGCCCTGGGCATCACTCCGCGCACGGTCTTGGGCGCCTCCAGGCCCACCCCCTGGGCGGTGCCGCCGCTGACCACGACCAGGTGCCCGTCGCTGGGCGCCTTGCGCTGGCGGTAGCCGAAGCGTTCGCCGCGCGCGATCCGCACCACGTCCAACACGGTGCCCCGGCTGGCCAGCGCGTCGTGGTCGCCCAGCCACAGGTCGGTGCCGATCCGCGGCCGGAACTCGGTGTCCGGGTGCCGCTCGCGCAGCACCGCGAGCTCGGCCGCGGTCAGGTGGCTGACGTACATCGTGCGCACCGGCAGCCGGGCCGCGCGCAGCCGCTCGACCCAGCCCACCACCTCGGCCACCGGGTCGTAGCCGTCCGGGTGGTCCAGCGGCAGGTGCAGCGAGAAGCCCTCCAGGCGCACGTCGTCCATCCCGGTGCGGAGCTTGACCAGCTCCTCCTCGGTGACCCCGTCCCGCTTCATCGTGGTCATGCACGCGACCACCACCCGGCAGCCCACCAGATCCCGGGCGGCCTGCACCGAGGAGACCGTGCGGATGGTGCGATCCGGCAGCGGGACCGCCTCCTCGCCGCGCAGGTACGGCGTGAGCACCAGGACCTTGCCGTCGAAGTGGTCCTTGACCACCGCGGCCTCGTAGGTGGTCCCCACGGCCACGGTGTCCACGCACATCCGGGCGGCCTCCTCGGCCAGCCTGGGATTGGTGAACCCGTACCCGTTGCCCTTCATCACCGGTACGAGACCGGGGAACGTGTCGCGTACCTCGTCCTGGTGCTTGCGCCAGCGGGCGGCATCGACGTAGAGCGTGAGCGACATGGGCGCTTCGGGGCCTTCCGTGTACGGGGCTTGCCCTTGGAGAACGCAGGGCGGAGGCGGGGAACACACGACGCCGGCCGCGTCGCGACGATCACGTATCGAGCCGACGACACAGGTGCCGCCGGTGTTGCGTCAGCGGCGTGACATGTACATGTCCAGCGCCTTGTGCAGCATCTTGTTGAGCGGGAAGTCCCACTCGCCGAGATACTCGACGGCCTGGCCGCCGGTGCCGAGCTTGAACTGGATGAGTCCGAAGAGGTGGTCGTTCTCGTCCAGGGTGTCGCTGATGCCGCGCAGGTCGTAGGCGGAGGCGCCGAGGGCGTACGCGTCCCGCAACATCCGCCACTGGATCGCGTTCGAGGGGCGCACCTCACGCTTGTGGTTGGCCGACGCGCCGTACGAGTACCAGACGTGGTCGCCCACGGTGACCATCGTGGTGGAGGCGAGCACCTCGCCCTCGTGCTTGGCCAGATACAGCCGCATGCGCTCGGGGTCCTCGGCGTTGAGCGCCTTCCACATGCCCTGGAAATAGGCCAACGGCCGCGGGGTGAAGTGGTCGCGGACCGCGGTGACCTTGTAGACCTCGTGGAAGACCGGCAGGTCGTCGTAGCCGCCCTGGACCACGTCCACGCCGGCCTTCGTGGCCTTCTTGATGTTGCGTCGCCACAGTTGGTTGAAGCCCGCGTGCACGTCCTCCAGGCTGCGCCTGACCAGCGGTACCTGGAACACGTAGCGCGGCTGCACGTCGCCGAAACCGGCCCCGCCCGACGCGTCCTGCTGCCAACCCAGGCCGCGCAGTTGGCGCTCCAACTCGGCGCCGCGGTCGTCGGTCCAGTCCGGGGTCAGATCCCGCAGCCGGTTCGCCGACTTGGCCGCGATCGCCTTCTTGATCGTGTCCGCCTCCCAGCGGGCGATCACCACCGGCGGGCCCATCTTGACCGAGAACGAGCCGCGGCTCTTGAGGTGCGCGAGCATCGGGTCGAGCCACTTGCGCAGGTCGCCGTCGAACCAGTCGATGACCGGGCCCTCCGGCATGTACGCGAGATAGCGCTTTATCTTCGGCAGTTGCCGGTACAGCACGAGTGCCGCGCCCACGACGGCGCCCGACTCGTCGATCCAACCGATGCTCTCGGATCGCCACTCACTCTTCACCGCGCCCCAGGAGGGGCACTGAAGAAAGCTCACGGAGGGCCTGCCCTTGATAAAGGCGAGATGCTCCTCGGCGGTGAGCGTCCTCAGGCGCAAAGACATGTAAGAGCTCCTCGAAATCGGTTCGGCCGTGACAGAGGTTACTGCGCCTTTGGGCGCTATGGATCGTGCCGGGCGTCGCAGTCGGGACGGTACGAGGACGAGCCGGACCTTCATCGGCAAAACGGACGCCCGGCCGTCGTCGGGAGCAGCGAGCGGCCCGCCGGAGAATCGTCCGGCGGGCCGTCGCGCGGTGCGCGGGTCGGGGTCAGTAAAGGCCACCGTGGAACATGTTCATGAACAGGGCCACGGCGGACACGCCGAGCGCGAGCACCGTGAC
>NZ_JBHZAV010000118.1:0-29631 GCF_042754445.1 Embleya sp. NPDC059213 | reverse complement strand
TGCGGTACCCACTCCATCGGGGGGGTCCGCTACATCGAACCACTTTTGCCGGGGCCCCGCCGTCTCGTTTCGCACCGGTGGCCCCGGGCCCGTTCCGGACTCAGAGGTGATGCGGCGGCTTGTCGTCCAGGAACCGGCGCAGGTCCGCCGGGTCCGAGGCCGGGCGTTCGTCGCCCCAACCCGCATCGGTCTCGTCCGAACTCACCTCGGGAAGCAGGTCGTCCCAACCGAACCGGTCCCGCCGCCTCGGTTCGCCCGGTCCACTCGTCGCACGCACATCCGCCTCGGCCATCGCATCAGTGTGCCGGCGCTCCGGCGGCAACCCGCTCACGCGGCTTCGAGCCCCTGGGCGGTGGCCAACTCGCGCAGCTCGACCAGGGCCTGCTTCTCGATCTGGCGGATCCGCTCACGGGTGAGCCCGAGTTGCTTGCCGACCTCGGTCAGCGTGTGCTCCTTGCCGTCCGCCATGCCGTAGCGCGCCCGCAGGATCGTGGCCGTGCGGCCGTCCAGCCGACCCACCAGGCTCGCTATCTGCTCGCGCCGCAGCGTCGCCAGGGTGATGTCCTCCGGCGTCAACGGATCGGTCTCCTGGACCAGTTCGCCCAACTCGGTCTCGCCGTCGTCACCCACCGGGGTGTCCAGGCTGATCGGGTCGCGCGCCCAGCCGATCACGTCCACGACGCGCTCGGGCGTGGAGCCCACCGCCTCGGCGATCTCCGTCATCTCGGGATCGCGCCCGTGGTCACGGGCGAACTCCCGCTGCACCCGGCGGATCTTGCTCAGCTCCTCGACCAGGTGCACGGGCAGTCGCACGGTGCGCGCCTGATCCGCCATCGCCCGGGTGATCGCCTGCCGAATCCACCAGGTCGCGTAGGTGGAGAACTTGAAGCCCTTCGCGTAGTCGAACTTCTCGACCGCGCGGACCAGGCCCACGTTGCCCTCCTGAACCAGGTCCAGGAACGGCATCCCGCTACGCGGGTAGCGTCGGGCGACGGAGACCACCAGTCGCAGGTTGGCCTGGATGAACAACTCCTTGGCCGCCGCGCCGCGCTCGATCAGCCGCTCCAACTCGGCCCGGTCGACGCCCTCGGGCACCGCGTCGTCGTCGATCAGCCTGCGTGCGTACAGCCCGGCTTCGATGTCCTTGGACATTTCGACCTCGCGCTCCGCGTCGAGCAGCTTCGTGCGGCTGATCTCGTCCAGGTACACACCGACCGTGTCGCGCTCGACGTCGGCAGCCTTCCGCGTGCGGGAAGCCGCCACTCGCTCGGCGCCCTGTCGGGCCACACCACGTGTAGTCGGCATGCTCTAGCCCCTCACTTTCATTCGCATTCGTCAATATTTCGAACGAACGAGAAGCCTGTGATATTCCGTCCGAAGATGTACTGTTGAAAGGTTGGCCGATAGCGGCCCTTGAGAGCGCCTGCCCGGCGTCGGGCCCCGCATGCACATTCGGTGTGCCTACGTCCCGCTCAACGGTCGACGAGGCCCGGATGTTCCGATCTTCCGGACCCGACGCCCCCGCGCACCCCCGGGAGGGACCGCTTTCGGCCGGCCGTCAGTGCGCGTCCGGCGCGGGCTCCAGGTCGCGCGGGATCAGCCGCCAGGCCAGTACGGCGGCGACCAGCGCGACCACGCCACCGACCAGGAAGGTCGGCGTCATCGCGGCCGTGAAGGCGTCGCCGGCCCGGCCCAGGAGAGCGCTCGCGCCGAGTCGATCCGCGACCACGGACGCGTCCCCGATCGACTCGCGCACCGCCGCCGCGTCGGCCGAGTCGAGGTCGAGGTCGGGCAGGTCGGCCGGTAGAGCGCGGACGCCATGCTGCCCAGGATCGCGACGCCGAGCGCGGCGCCGAGTTCGTACGCGGTCTCGTCGATCGCCGCCGCGCCACCGGAATCGGCGGCGGGCGCCGAGGACATCAGCACCACCGACGCGACCGTGGCCAAGGTGCCCACACCCAGCCCGACCACCGCGAGCGAGGTGCCCACCAGCGCATAGTCCACGTCCCGGAAGTGCTGCCCGATCCACGGCAGCGCGAGCCCCAGCGCCATCAGCGCCAGGCCGATCGCGAGCACGTTCCGAGGTGGGAAGCGGTGCATCAGCGAGGGTACGAACATCGACGCCAGGATCAGCGCGATCGGCGCGGGCAGCAGGTGCAGACCGGCGGAGACCGGGCTGTAGCCCTGCACGTACTGGAACCACTGGCTGAGCAGGAACAGCGCCGCACCCAGCCCGAGCATGCCCAGGAAGATCGCGGTCGCGGCCATGCTGAACGCCCGATCGGTGAACAGCCGGACCTGGAGCAGCGGATTGGTCAGCCGCAACTGGCGACGGACGAACACGGTCAGCGTGAGCGCGGCCACCACGAGCAGGACCCACGCGACCGGATCGCCGACGCCACCCTTGCCGAGCTGCTTGACGCCGCCCGCGAGGGTGCCCATGCCGACGATCGACAGGCCGACACCGGGCCAGTCCCACGCGCCGGAGCGCGGCGAACGCGACTCGGGCAACAACCACAGGCCGAACCCGATCACCGCGACCGCGATCGGCACGTTCAACAAAAACGCCGACTGCCAACCGTGCGACTGCACGAGCAGCCCGCCGACCACCGGCCCCAGCGCCATGCCGCCGCCGAAGACCGCCGACCACACGGCGTAGGCGAAGGCCCGCTCGCGGGCGTCGGTGAACACCTGGCGCAGGATGGTCAGCGTGGACGGCATGATCGCCGCACCGCCCACGCCGAGCAGCACCCGGGCCGCGATCACGTGCCAGGCGGCGGTCGCCGCCACGGCCAGCAGCGAGGCCAGCGCGAAGATCGCGAAGCCGACGAGCAGCAGCCGCTTGCGCCCCCAGCGGTCCCCGAGCGCGCCCGCGGTGACCAACAGGCCGGACAACGCGAGCGCGTACGAGTCGATGATCCACAACTGCTCGACCGAGCCGGGCCGCAGATCGGCGACCAGGGACGGGAACGCGACGTTCAGGATGGTCGCGTCCATCGAGATGATCAGCAGGCTCCCCGACAGGATCGCGAGCACGGCCCAGCGCAACGGGTCGGGCGCGGGGCGAAGGGCGGTGGAGCCGGCCATGAGACATCCTCAATCCTTGTGAGACACAAATGTCTCACGTCATCGAAGGACTGTCTACCGCTCCCCTCCCGGCAGCACGATCGTCATGAACGACTCGCCCGGCCGGAATCCGAGCCGCTCGTACACCGCCCGGGCCGGATTGCCCTCGGTGACCGCGAGCCCGATCGAGGGCAGCCCGTCGAGCAGCGCCAGGCCGAGCGTGTGTCGCAACAACCGGCCGCCGAGCCCCGCGTACTTGGGATCCGGGTCGCGAAAGACCTCGGTGATCCACGGGCCGAGCAGTTCGGCGTCGTTGACCAGCACCGCGCCGACCACCCGCCCCTCGTCGAACGCGACCGTGCTGAACCCGAACAACGGCCCGAGCGCGCGGCCGTCGAACAGACCCGCCAGGTTCTCCGGGCTCGCGTCGTCACCGCCGTCCGGGTGCTCCGGCGGATAGGCGGCGATCCAGGTGTCGTACAACTCCGAGGACGGCACGGACGCCGCCGCGCGCACCTCGATCCCGGGCTCGGCCCACGTGGCGTCCCCGAGATCCGGACCCAGATCGCGGAAGTACTGATGCAGATGGCGCATCAACCGGCCGCCCGCAGCGACCAGCACCGCGCCGGTGTCCGCGCGGGCCGACACCACCCACCCGGGCAGCGCGGTCAGGATGGCGGGCGCGGCGAGTTCGGCCGGAAGCCGGTGCAGGCGCAGGTCGAGCGCGGCCGGGCGCCCCGAACGATTGCCCAGCCGGTAGTCGGCGACCAGTGCCCCGTCCCGATCGAACACGGTCCCCCGCGTACGAACACTTTCGTCTGTGGTCATGAGCTTCATTCTTCGATGCCCGAGCAAGTGGTTATCCCCTCTCAGCGGCCTCGATCCCGACCGCCGGGCAGCGCCCGCGGCGGCCATCGTGGGCGTCTCGGCACAGGCCACGCCCATCCGCCCAGCATCGCCCGACCCGCCGAACCGCGCACGCCCGGGCGCATCCAGAACATGCGCGGAGAGTGATCGCCCGCGAAACTGGCATACATGGACAAAATCTCGCTCCGGACGGCCACCAAGGAGCAACTCGCGTCGGCCCGCAGCACCTCGTCCGGCCGCAGCTCGGTCACCATGCTCGGCGGCTCCCGCCAACACCTGCGGCAGACCCTGATCGCCCTGACCACCGGCAACTCGCTGGCCGAACACACCAGCCCCGGCGAGGCGTCGCTGATCGTGCTGACCGGCCGGGTGCGACTGACCGCCGACGACGAGTCGGTCGAGGGCAGCTCCGGCGACCTCCTGGTCATCCCCACCGAGCCGCACACCCTGGAGGCCCTCGAGGACTCCGCCGTCATCCTCACCGTCGGCAAACCCTGACCGGCCACAAAGCCGCCGGCCACCCCGGCAACCGTTCCGCTACCCTGTCCTGCGGGACCACACGGCCCCGAAGCCTCCATAGCTCAGGGGATAGAGCACCGCTCTCCTAAAGCGGGTGTCGCAGGTTCAAATCCTGCTGGGGGCACCACGCCTGACCAGGCAAGAAACCCCGGCTTCGGCCGGGGTTTCGTGGTTCGTGGGACGGGTCGTGGGACGAGGGAAATCGATCATGGTTCTCGGCCTAACCTCCGGCCATGGCCGACCGACCGAAGCGCCGCCCTCGCGGCTACATTGAGCAACTCCCCAGCGGATCCTGGCGGGCCGTGGTGTACGCGGGCATCGACCCGCTCACCAAGGAGCCGCGGCGCCTGCGCGAGACCTGCCCCACCGAGCCGGAGGCCGAGAAGGCCAAGACTCGCCTCCAGGCGCTCGTCGACGCCCGGCAACATCCCCGCAGCCGCATCACCGTCGCCGACCTGATGACGAAGTGGATGGAGGTCGCGGAACACGAGGACAGCACCAGCGAACGCTACGAGCAGCTGAACCGGCTCTACATCGTCCCCACGCTCGGTGCCGAGCAGGCCGCAACGGTCGACGCCGAACTCCTGGAACGCTTCTACGCCCGGCTGCGGCTGTGCAAGGACCTGTGCTCGGGGAAGAAGCGCGCCGGCCACACGTGCGTCCCGCTCGCCGCCAACACGGTCCGCAAAATCCACTTCATGCTCAGCGGCGCCTTCGGCCGCGGCGTCCGGTGGAAGTACCTGACCATCAACGAGGTTGACCTGGCCCAGCCCCCGGCGTTCGAGCCGACTACGCCCGACCCGCCTTCGGCCGCTGAGGCGGCCCGCCTCCTCAACACCGCGTGGGGGCGCGACCTGGACTGGGGCACGATGCTCTTCGTCGCGATGGTCGCCGGTTGCCGCCGCGGCGAACTCTGCGGACTCCGCTGGCGCGACGTCGACTTCGACGCGCGCATCCTGTCCGTCCAGAACTCGACGGACAAGCACAGCAACCTGAAAGCCACCAAGACCCGCCAGGCCCGCCGCATCGCCTTCGACGAGATCACCGGCGACCTCCTGGTCGCCCTCCGCGACCGCTACGAGGCGCGCTGCCAGCAGCTCGAAGTCGAGCCGACAGACGACGCCTTCGTATTCTCACTCGACCCACAGGGCGCGACGCCCTGGAGGAAGGCAAGCGTCAGTCAGAAGTACCGCCGCCTCGCCCTCGAAGTCAGCCTGCGCAGCACGCGTATCCAAGCCCTGCGCCACTACTCCGCAACCGAGCTGGTCTCCGCGGGCGTCGACCTCCGAACCGTCTCGGGCCGACTGGGCCACGGCAGCGGCGGCGCCACGACCCTCCGGATGTACGCGGCATGGGTCAGCGAGGCCGACAAGCGCGCCGCCGGAATGCTCGCCCCGAATCTCCCGGGCCCGGGAGATGGTCCGGCCCGAGAGCCGGTCCATCCGTGGGAGCAGATCGCGGCTGTCCTGGAGAAGGCAATCCGCAACGGCGACTACCCAGCCGGGCAACCACTGCCACCGGTCAAGGAACTCGCCGAGACCCACGCCGTTACCGCCAGCACGGCCCACCGCGCCATCGCCCACTTGGCCACTCTGGGCCTGGTCGTCACTGCCAGAGGCAAGCGCACGACCGTCGCCGAACTCCCCGAGGCCGCCACGGAGAACACAAGCGAGGTAGACGTTCTGGCCTGCGCATGTGGCAGCGCCGGCCCGTGGGGCACCATCACGCTCGGGGAGCGCCCACAGGCGACGTGTGCAGCCTGCGGTGCCGAGATGGACCTTCCCTTCCCGAAACCATCAACGTAGCGTGACCGAATTGGGGGCTCTGGACGGCTGACGACGTGGCATCACCCAGCGACCCACAATCCTCGAATCACGTCCCACAATTCCCAGAATAGCGCCCGAGTCTCAACATGTGGACAATCACTCAATTCTGGGAATTGTGGGACCCGATTCGAGCCTCTCGCCGGGCCCTCCAAAGGTGCGGTTCGAGTCTCGGCACGACTCACGGAGAGTCACCGCCCAATGGGCGTCACCACTTTGCCCGGGAACCGACCGTCGACGGCCGGATGGCACATCAAGTGGCTGAGGTCGGGTTCATCGTTCCGCAACCCGGTGCTCACGTGCGGTCGTCTTTGGTGGCATGACGTTGCCCCCCGGTCCTTCACCCACACCGCCGCCATGGCCGCATTGTGCAGAGGGTGCCGATCCGGTCCTCAACCCTGTCGGCTGCCGAGGTGTGCACATCTCCGGGCATACCCGATGCCTGGCCCACCTCACTGCCGCCGATCAGACCGCGTATCTTGCGACCCTGTCCCCCGGTGCCGACATCGACCACCGCGGCACCACCTTCGACGGTCCCCTCCTGACTGCCATTCTCGATGCGCTCCGCGACCCCACCTCAGCGCACCCTCATTTCGGCAAAGCCACGTTCGACCAAGCGACGTTCAACACGGATGTCCGTTTCAACGGCGCGATATTCAGCGCCGACGCGACATTCAACGAAGCGATCTTCAACGGTGAGACCCTATTCGAGGATGCGACATTTTCCAACGCCCGGTTCAATGAGGTGACGTTCAACGCCGATGCCTCTTTCATCGACACGACATTCAATGCCGATGTCTGGTTCCTTAGCACTGTGTTCGGCACCGAAGCATTTTTCGACGGCGTCACGTTCAACGCCGACGTTTGGTTCGCCAAAGCGACATTTAACGCCAAGATGTGGTCCATGGGTGCGCTATTCAAGGCCCAAGCCTACTTCGGTAACACGACGTTCAACGCTGCCGCTCTATTTCACAACACGACATTCATCGCCGACGCCTCCTTTGACAATGCGACATTTAACGACGACGCTCAATTCGACTACACGAAGTTCGATGCCGATGCCCGGTTCACCGGCGCGAGGTTCCTCACCACGTCGCAGTTGGGCCCGTTGGCATGTTGGGGATCCCTTGACTTGTCTAGGGCTGTCTTCGGTGTACCGGTGGTACTCGAAGCAGCAGCGGCCAAGATGCGTTGCATACGCACCCGGTGGGACGCGACTGCGACGCTACGCCTGCGCCACGCCGTACTCGACCTGACAGACGCAGTCGTCACCCAACCCATCGCAGTCGTCACTCACCCCAGACCCTTCACATCCTCGGCTGGGGTCGCCCTGACCACCAGGTCGACAACTGGGCCAGTGCACGTAGTGTCCCTCCGCGGCGTCGACGCGGCGCACCTGGTCCTGACCGACACCGACCTCACAGACTGCGTGTTCACAGGTGCGTTCCACCTCGATCAACTCCGCCTCACCGGTCGAACCGTCTTCGCTGGCACCCCCACCGGCATCCACTGGCACCACGGCGTACCCCGACGCTGGACCAAGCGTCGTGTCCTGGCCGAGGAACACCATTGGCGCGCCACTCGCACCCCACCCACCAACCTGGCCGCGCCCACCGCCCGAGAGTGGACACCCGGACGTCACCACCCCGACGCCGACCTCACCCCGGGACCCGACGACCTCGCACCTGTCTACCGCGACCTGCGCAAAGCCTTCGAAGACAGCAAAAACGAACCCGGAGCCGCCGACTTCTACATGGGCGAAATGGAGATGCGCCGCCACGATCACCATGACACCACCCCCGGCGAACGCGGACTCCTCATCGCCTATTGGGCTTTGTCCGGCTACGGCCTGCGAGCCTCGCGCGCCTTGGCCTGGCTCGGCTTGGCCATGACCGCAACCGTCCTGGCGATGATGCTCTGGGGACTGCCCACCAGCGACCCCAAACCCCAGGTCGTCGGCAAACAGGCCGCCGCTGGACAGGATGTGCGTCTCACTGTCGACAACCCCGACCCTGTCCTGACCGGTTCACTCCACACGAGACTGACCAGCAAACGTGCCGAGAAGGCCACGCGAGTCGTCCTAAACTCCGTGGCCTTCCGCTCGTCCGGCCAGAACCTAACTACCTCCGGGGCCTACATCGAGATGACGTCACGCTTCCTCGAACCTGTCCTCTTGGGCCTCGCTGCGCTCGCAATTCGAAACCGTGTCAAACGCTGAGATGAAACGACTACGTGGCCCACAACACCGAATCGATCTCCGTCCACGCGAGTTCACCTGGGGAAATGCGGCCGGCACGCCGCGTCAGCCAACGCTGTCCGAAATTGAATACGAACCGGTATGGGTCTCGGCGAGAATAGCGGACACGCGGAAGCCCTCACCGCTGTAAGGCGGCGAGGGCTTCCACTCTCACCGACGGCCCAACTGAACGACCTTGCCGTCCTCGCTCGCCCCAGCTGCAACGGGGACACGGCGTGCGATCGGTGCAATCGAACGCAGCACCGCGCCGTGAACTGAGAGCCTCTCGGATGCGGGCTTGTAGGGTCGACTCCCGAAGCGGCGCGACAGGACCGTCCACATCAGGAGCGGCTCCTCCTGTA
Source organism: Embleya sp. NPDC059213 (assembly GCF_042754445.1). Classification (NCBI taxonomy): domain Bacteria; kingdom Bacillati; phylum Actinomycetota; class Actinomycetes; order Kitasatosporales; family Streptomycetaceae; genus Embleya; species Embleya sp. NPDC059213. The sequence continues at coordinate 20,758 of NZ_JBHZAV010000118.1, read as the reverse complement.
CGACTTCGACAGGCTCCTTCTTGCGCCATCCGTTCCGTGACAATTGCACGTACAGAGATCGCTTTCGCGTTGGCCCGATGGTGTCCACAGCAGCACCACGCTGAATCAAGGCAGCCATGGAGACACCCCATGTGGCCTTAAGTCGGGCGTATTCGTGCAACGTGAGCTTCTCGTTGATGTCTGCAAGTGCCCTCACGTGAGGTACGAGGAGGGCCCCAGCGAAACGATTAGCTTCACCCTCAGGATCTGAGGTGCGTGGGCGAAACGTGTGCAGAACCAAGTGACCCAGCTCGTGCGCGAGCGTAAATCTGTCACGATCACCTGAGTGCCCTGGAAAATATCCGACCAATGCGCGCTCGTGTACGCCCCCCGTATACGAAACGCCATAGTGGCCCGGAGTTCCCCCAGTGATCCCCTCCTCACCTCCTGGATCAGGCAGAGCAACTGGTGCAATGGCGATGCCCGCCCGCTCCATGGCTCGTAGGAGGTGGGGAATTGGTTGCGTGGGTGCTAGCCGGAGCGCTTCACGGGTCTGCGCAGCAAGATCCTCCATCTCGTCATCGTCGATCTCATCCCCCGTCGCAAAGGGAAGAGGAGGGGTTGGGTATTCCTCGAACCCGAGGAGTTCCTCCGTGACTCGGAAACTTTCTTTGAAGAATGTATGGACTCGACGCGTATCGGACTTACTCGCGGAGGCCTGTTTGCGGAACCGGAGCGAATCAAGGGGGATCGCAGATTCCTGGACGTAGAAGAATCCTTCCGGGGTGTCTGTTGCGCTCGCGATGATGCGCAGGGTTTCGTCGTTCGCTTCGCGGGTCCCGGTCTCCACATTGGAGATCCAAGCCTGGCTCACGCCCGACATTTCTTCTAGTTGCTTCTGGGTAAGGCCGAGCAGTTCTCTTAGAGTCCGCAGACGCTCACCCGGGGAGGCCGCCAGCATCGCCCTCCTCCTCGTTCGGGACGAACAGGTCGAGTCCTTCGTCAGAAGGCTCGAATCTCAGATCAGCTAGTTCCTCCGCATAGCGGGGCAAAACAAAATCGAGATCGGTTATCGCACGAGTCCCCCACTTCCAGTTGCCGATGGGACGGACCACGCGGAAGGACGGCGCCCCATCCTCGGGATCGGTGGTCCACAGGATCAAGAGACGGTCATTCGCCGGGCCCATGAGAGTGTCTTGCAGAGGCAACGGCGTGTTCCGATAGAAGGCACGGCGAGCGTAGTTGACTCCGGGAGCCGGGACGTCGCTGTCGGAGGCGGCATGCAGAATGCGGGCACGATACTCGCCGTCCGTAAGCCAGAGCGCGCCGTTGCTCGCGTGGTTACCAGCGAGACACCACGGGCCAAGGTCCATGTCTTGAAGCCGGAGGTGGGCGAAACCGCGAACGGTGTGCGTTGCCAACCATGTGTACTCCGAGCGGCTAGCCAACTCCTTCAAGCGCACTCGGCGCATGGCTTCCGCCCAGGCAAAGGCGTCGTGCAGGGGCTCACACAGGCCTGCGAATCCGGCCTGGACGCGCTCTACGTCGTTAACCATGCCCGTGATATTATCACGGGGAAAATTAACAAGCACTAGCGAGTCCGGACTCTGCGCACACCCACTGGCGCACGCCTGCGTCAGGTACGCCGAGGGAGATCCGAGGGGCAGGGCGGCACCTACTCCTTCAGGTGACCTTCGACCACCCACTCCATGCTTGGCATTCGCGGGGTCTACGCGAAAGCGCGTCCGCCAGTGCACCCCACACAAAGCACTGACCTGTAGCGTTCCTGGTACCCGAGGACTACAGGAGCACCGTCATGTCGAGCCCGCTGGACCCGCTGGCGGACAGGTCGTTGTCGTTGCAGTTGGCGGATCTGCTCAGAGAGCAGGTTCTGACAGGCGCACGTGCGGCCGGAAGCAAGCTGCCGTCCGAGAGCGAGTTCCAGAACGAGTTCGGAGTCAGCCGCACCGTAGTCCGGGCCGCCTTGAGCACCCTGGTGGCTGAAGGCCTCGTCGTGACCCGGAAGGGCTTCGGGTCGTTCGTTCGGGAGCATCGCCCTCTGCGACGCGTCTCGTCCTCGTCTCGACACAGTGCTCACCGCGCCTCAGGGCTTCCGATCTTTGACACCGAGGCGGCATCTCAAGGGCAGGTGCCCTCCCGCCGGATGCTCAAGGTCGGGACGGATGCCGCACCGCGCGATGTGGCCGACTGGTTGCGCGTGGACAGTCCGGCCCAGGCTGTGGTGCGGCAGCGTCTCCAGTTGCTTGATGGCGAGCCGGCAGTGATTTCCACGAGCTACTACCCGCTGTGGCTCGCGGCCGGGACGGACCTGGAGTCACCAGCCGCCCTGCCTGGAGGACCGGACTCGTACATCGAGTCGCTCGGGCATCGGTTCGTTCGGGGAATCGAAGTGTTCCGCGCCAGGATGCCGTCGCCTGACGAGGCGCGCATGTTGCAGCTGGACCGCGGCGTGCCCGTAGTGCGGATGTTGCACATCGACTACGACGCGGACGGCCGAACCTTGCAGGTCGCCGATGATCTGTACGCGGCCGACCGACACGAGTTCGCGTTCGAGTGGGAAGAACCGAGTGAGGAGTCCGCATGACTAGGACCTGGCCGCCGAACTGGGATCAGCTGGTCAAGGGTGTCGGCTGTTCGATGTGCGCCTCGGAGCGTCTTGACCGAGACCGGTATGGCGTTCGGATCCACACAGGGCGGTACAGCGATTCGTACCTGCAACGGGCTGATGTGCAGCGCGGATACACCCTGGTGATCTGGCGTGGTCGGCACGTGTCCGAGCCGACCGAACTCACGGAGGCCGAGGCCAACGGCTACTGGGCGGACGTCCTGGACGTGGCGCGCGGGCTCATCGCGCACTATCAACCGCTGAAGCTCAACTACGAAACGCTCGGCAACTCGCTGCCTCACCTGCACACCCACCTGGTGCCGAGATACATCGCCGACCCTGCCCCCGGCGCGCCGTTCCCCCTGCTACCGGTCGACGACACCTTCCCGATCCTGCCGGAGGACCAAGTCGAGGCCGAGGCTCGTGCGCTGCAATCCTTGATCACGCAGAGGTAATTTCCGGAGACGAAACGTGCTTCGGGCGCTTGCATGTCGAGTCCTGTAGTCCTAGGGTTACAAGTGACATCAGAGAGAACCACAGTTGATGTCGCTGAACTACAGGCATGCAAATGCCCCGGCGCTCGGGGTCACGGTGCTGGAACACCGTGCGAGTGCCGGGGCGATACATCGGACTCTGTCTAGGAGATGCGATGCCCGATCAGGGTATCGGCGGTGCGGGTGTGCCCGCACGTGCCGTTCAGGCCAGGACCGTGACGTTCAAGCGTCGCGGGATCACGCACACCACCCAGAAGCTGACGATCGGCCTGGACGAGGCCGCCGCCGCGCTCGGGGTCAGCTACATGACGCTCTACCGGGCCGTCCGTGAGGACGAGTTCCCGGGCATCAAGGTGCGGGGGCGGATCCTTGTGCCCGTCAGGGCCTTGGACTTGCTGCTCGACGCGGCCCTGCAGTCCGGCGAACTGGTCGACGCCGCTGCCTGGACGGCAGCGTGGATCGCGGTTCCGTCGGCGCCGGCTTCCTCGGACGAGGGTGCGGCGTGACGGCGTCGGAGACGGTCCGGTCGGACGTGGACCGGCAGGACGACCGGAACACGCGGGCCCTGCTGCTGACCGGCGTGTTGATGGGCCTGCTGACCGAGGCCGAGGCCCTGCCGAGTGTGTACGAGTGGCGGATCGTCCCGCGGACGCCGTACTCGTTGCCCGTCGAGGCCGAGATCTCGGGCCAGTTGATCCACAGGAATGGTCAGAGCGTGCAGGCCCGCCTGGCCCTGCTCGCGGACATCGCCCGGCGGACCGGGGGCTCGGTCACAGAGATGCCTTTCGGCACCAGTTCGGGGACGGTCATGGTCCGCGCGGTATTCGTGCGCATCGGCGTCCGGGTCGAATTGTGGACGGGCTTCGAGCCGCCCCGGCCGGCCGCGCCGGACGATGTCGTCGCCGTGCCGCCGCCTGGGGGTCCGTCGTGAGGCCGCTCTCGGACTCGCTTCTCTGGACTGCCGTGATGACTCGTAACGATTCCCGCTGCGTGTGCTCGGGGGCGTGCGGGCGGCGGCATCACGAGGCGAACGGCCTGTGCGGGCGGGTGGATTCGGTGACAGTGGCTCCTCGGAACGAGGCGACGCCGATGGTTCGCGCGGCCTCCTTGAGCGAGAGCGACCTGGCGGTGTGGTGCGGCCGGTGCAGGTCCGGCGCGGAGCACCTGGTGGTGACGGCCGCAGCGGCCGAGGCGCGCCGCGCAAACGCCCCGCTCTTCTAGTTCGTCCCCACCGCCCGGGTGTTCCGGGCGGCAGTGAGACCCATGGAATCGAGAGGAGCCCGTGATGGGCGCATGGGGAATGGCTCGGGTCCGGCCGAACGGTCGGATGCCGAAGGTACGGCTCGACAAGGCGCGGCCGGTCGAGCCGGCACGGCTGATCGAGGCGACGAGCGTCGACACGCGGGGAACCGAGTACCGGTGGTCTCCGCTGGATTGGGAGTCGTTCATGACGGCTTCCCTGCTCCACGACGGGGGCGGCCTGTGGTCGCGTCCCGAGACGAGGGCAAACGTCGTGCACTGGGGTGAGCACCTGGTGGTCGACGAGGGTAATGCCCGATGAGCGCGGGTGTGATCGACCTGTCGACGCTGTTGCCGGCTCCGCCGACGGCGGAGGTCGTGTTGATGAAGGCGATCGAGTCGGCGGATACGGCCGAGGCCCGGCGTCGGGCCGCGCAGATAGCCGCCAACCGGCTCGTCGAGGCGGCCGAGGCCGAGGTGCGGGCGACGCGCGAGCAGGTCGACGTGATCGTGTCGAGCGCGCGGTCGTCGGCGGACGCGTTGCGGTCGGACGCGGTCGCTGCGGCCGAGGTGATCCGTAGGGATGCGGCCGCGTACGCCAAGCGCCTCCAGGAGGAGGCCGAGTCCGACGCCGAGCAGGCCCGGCGGGTGGTGGAGGCCGCGAAGGCCGAGGCGGATCGGCTGCGGAGCGAGGCCGCAGAACGCGGGGCTCGGCAGGCGGAGTTGCTGAAGCGTACGAGGGCTGCCGCCGAGGTCGATGCCGAGCGGCTGGTGGGTGAGGCGCGGGCCGAGGCCGAGCGCCTAGTCGAGGCCGAGCGTGCGCAGGCCCGGTACGACGCGGATCTCGCGGCTCGGGAGATCGGCCTGGAGCGGTCGCGGTTGACCGGTCTGAACGAGCGCCTGGCGGCCGATCGCGCCGTGTTCGAGGCCGAGGTCGTGGCCCGGGCGGCGCGCGGCTCGCTCGTCACGAAGTTGCTGCCGTGGGTGGCGTTGGTGGCGGCGATCTGCCTGACGGCGTCGGGTGAGTTCGCACTGTTCGTCGCGTTGGGGTTCGGCTCTTGGTCGTACGCGGCGCCGGTGTGCATCGACGCGTACGTGATCGCCTCGTTCCGGGCGCGCAAGGAAGTGCTCCCCGCCGTGGTCGTGATGATCGTGGCGAACTCGATCTCGCACCTGTTGCCGGTGGGGCATCCGCCGGTCGCGGTGGTGGTCGCGGTGAGTGCTCTCGCGCCGCTGATCCTGTGGCGCGTCCACGTGCTGATCCACGCGGGTGCGCACGCCGCTTCCGCCGTGAACGGGAAGTCGCTTCCCAACCGGGACGGCGACGTGCTTCGCGGAGACGACGAAATGGGCTCCGACCTGGGCGGGAAGCGGCACGACACCAACCCGGAAGCAGGTCCGGAAAGCGGGCCGGAAGCGGTTCGGGAAACGGCTCCGACCGTGCGGCGGGAAGCGGTCGGGAAGCGCGGCGCGCAGGTGTCGCGAAAGCCGTCCGGGAAGCGCTCGGCGAACGCGGCCGGGAAGCGCACGCACGAGGACTTGGTCCAGGACCTGCTGACCGAGTTGGTCAAGCGCGAGACGCGGATGTCGTACCGGGAGGCGCAGGCCCGTCTGCGGGTCCGGTTCGAGGACTCCAAGGCCGCGCTGAACGACGCGTACGAGCGTCTGGCCGAGGCCGGGGTCGTTCTGCCGGCCGATCTGTCGATCGTCCCTGCCGCCCGTGAGGAGTCCGCGCGATGACCGCCAGCATGCAGACCAGGGACCGAGTGATCATGCGCCGGTGGGTGTCGGCGGGGTCCGGCCCGTGGGAGTGGGACGCGGCCTGTCGCGGCGCGGACCCCGAGTTGTTCGTGGACGACGCGCCGTACGGCACCGGCAACGTCAATTATCCGGACAAGACCAGGGCTGCGCGGGTTCGGCAGGCGTTGGCGATCTGCGCGGGGTGCCCAGTGCGTCGGCAGTGCCTGGACGACGCGGTCGCCGCAGGCGACCGGTGGGCGATTCGGGGCGGCCTGACGGTCGCGCTCCGCATGCCCGACAGCAACGACGCCGCCGACGCGGCCTGACGGGGGGTGGTTTCGATGTTCGGTCGTATCAAGTCCTGGTTCCGCCGCTCGACGCCGTCGGCCTGGTCGACGTGCACGGTCGGCGAGATGGGGACGTTGCTCGCGTGGGCGGTGGCGGACGCGGGGCGGTACGTCCGTGCCGACGGTTCGGCGACGGTGACCTTGCCCGGCACGCTCCAGCCGGAGTTGCTGCGGGCGATCGAGGGTGTCGCGTATGCCCACGCGCTGGTCGAGCACCACGCGCTCCAGGCCGATTTGCTGCACGTCGGACCGGCGTTCGTCGGGATCCTGGAGGACGCGCACTCCTCGTTGTACGCGTCGTTGGACGCGATTCGCAGGGTGGCGATGGTCACCGCGACGCCCGATGAGGTCGACGTGGGCCCGGCGGGGCAGGACGCCCCGCCCGTGCCCGCCGAACCGGCGCGGGTGGGTGTTTCCGAGGCGCTGCGGTTGGGGCCGTTCGTCCCGCCGATCGATCCGTTCTCGCGGTCCTGACCGGCTCCGTCCCGACCCGGCCCTCGTGGTCGGGGCGGGGCGGAGCGGGCCCGGCCTACGACCCGCCGATCACGACCGACCACACGACCCAGGGGGCCGTTCATGTCCAATCCGATCCTCGGTGACACCGAGCTGATCACCGATGCCGCGTTGCGCGAGTACTGCAACCGGGCGCGCAAGGCGTTCCGACTGCTGGCCATCGAACTCAACGTCAGCGCGGAGGAGTTGCAGTCGTTCCTGATGGAGGTCCCGGACCCCCCGGCGGGGAGCGGGCTGAGCCCCTCGCACAAGCGGGCTCGGCTGATCTCCGGTCACATCCGCACTGCGGCCGACGCGTCGCAGCACGCGGCGGCGTCGATGGTGCGCGCGTGGCGGAGCTTCGAGAAGCAGTACGAGCTGGAGATGAACCCGCAGAGGAAGAAGAAGTCCGCCCGCGCGTTCGGATTCGAGGAGAACAAGTAATGGCGGCCGGTCCTGCGGCGAAGGCCGCGACACAGGCCGCCGGGGCGGTCGTCTCCCGGTTGATGCCGTTCACCCCGCCGTGGCTGCTGGCCGGGGCGACATTCGGGGCAGCGAACGTGGCGCACACCGCGTGGGTGGATCAGCCCGGCCCGGTGATGGCCGCCACGCTCGCGTCGGCCGCGCTGACGGCCGGGACGGCGAAGGTGTCGCCGAACAGTGCGCCGTTGTGGCGGTGGCACGCGACCGTGACCACGGCGCTGGCGACGGGCGCGATGCCGTTGTCGGCGACGGTGGACCCGATGTCGCCGGGCGCGTTGTCGGCCTGGGCAATCCTGGGCATCGGGACCGCGCTGTCGTGGAACATCCGCAAGCTCACCCGCAACGGCGGGGAGACCAAGGCGCTGCCCGCCGGTGCCGGGTCGGATCTCTTCGACAAGGTCGCCCGCCTCAAGGGCACGAAGGTACTCAACCCGGTGGTCGAGGGTCAGAAGCTCACGGCCACGCTCGAACTCCCGCCGGGCGAGTTGACGGTGGACGACGTGCAGGGCTCGCGCAAGCATCTCGCCGGTGCGCTGGGGATCCACGAGCGCGGGGTGACCGTGCGGGAGGACCCGGAGCGGAGCGACCGCGCGCACCTGTCGATCGTGGTCAGGGACCTGCTGAAGGACCCGATCCCGTGGCCGGGTCCGTCCCGGCCGGGGGCGTGTATCTCGGAGCCGATCCGGCACGGCATCTACGACGACGGCCGCCCGGCCGAGTTCTGGCTGCCGGGCGAGCCGGGTGGGAAGGGCCGGCAACCGCGGCCGGTCACACACCTGTTGTTCTCCGGGATGACCGGCGCGGGCAAGGGCGAGTCGATGATCGACGTCGTCGCGGAGATCGCCACGCGGCGGCGGGTGGTGATGTGGATCGGCGACCCGGGGAAGGGCTCGCAGACCCTCCAGGACATCGCCGACGCGTTCGAGTGGGTCGCGATCGGCGCGGCCCGCACTCGCGCGCTGATCAACGCCCTGCCCGAGGTGATCACCGCGCGGGCCGACCAGCTCGGCCGCTGGGGCTACAAGCAGTGGGTGCCCGAGGTCTACGACCGATACGGGATGCCGTTCCTGTACGTGCAGATCGAAGAGGCGTCGCGAGTGCTGGCGGGCAACAAGGCGTGGGTGACGGCCGGGCAGGAGGCGCGCTCGGCCGGCGTCTCACTCGGCGCGTCGGCACAGGTCTTCGACCACACCGTCATCCCGCGCAAGAGCCGCGGTCAGTTCCCCGGCGGCCTCATCCACGGGCAGGGCGAGGACATCGACGCCTCGTATGTCACGCCGGACGAGATCACCGAGGCGGGCGGCGACCCGGTCCGCTGGGGCAACACCCAGCCCGGCATGCACTACCTGGTTGCCCCCGGTGTCCCGCGCGAGCTGTGGGCGACACCGGTCCGCTCGTACATGTCCGACCCGAAGAAGCTGCGCAAGGTCATCGCCGTCCACAAGGCCCTGCGCGCCGTCTCCGACCCGATCACCGCCGGGGCGGCCGGAAGCGCGTTCGCCAACCGCAACAACCCCGTCTCGCTCAAGGAGGCCGTGGCCGACGCCCGCTCCGACGCGGCCGGTTCGGAGGACAACGTGAACGAGAGCACCACCGACGACGCGACGGACGGCACGGACGCGCCGATCCCGTTCGAGCCCAAGGGCACCGGCGTCCAGGACGACGGCCTCGGCGACGTCGACATCGACATCGACATCGACGAGGAGATCCCGTCGACGGGCCGTCCGGCGGTCGCGCTTGCCGAGCCGACGCCGTTCCGGCGGAGTCGTGAGGTCTCGGTCGCCGCCCTGGAGGCGCGGATCGAGGAACTGCGGATCGAGGGCCGGGAGTCGTTCGCCCCGAACGACCTGTCGGCGGCTGTGACCAGCGTCGGTCGCAAACGGCCGTGGGCGATGGGCGAGTTGGCCCGGCTCATCGAGGACGGCCGCCTGGAGCGCCCGGCGACCGGCACGTACCGCTGGACCGACCGGTGGCAGGACGCGTCCGCCCTGGTCGGAGCGCCCTGACACCCCGGACATGTCACAACCCGTCTGACACCTCGCACACGTATGCGCACAGGGAAAAACGGGTGGGCCGACACCTCTGACACCTGACACCTGACACCCGTCCGGAAGGACACCGCGATGACGAACCACGCCCCTTCGCCCGGCCAAGCCGAGGCGACCGTCGCCCAGTTGCACCGGCGGATCGACGACACGATCGCCACCATCCGCGCGACCGACCAGAAGGCGGGCCTCGGGCTCGTCCTGGTCGGCATCGCCGCCGCCGCGCTCGCCCAGCTCGACCCCGCCGGCGTTTACACAGCGGCGTTCGGATTCGTGCTCGCCACCACCGCCATGGATCTCCTCGCGGTCCTGATCCCCCGGCACGGCAGTTGGCTCGGCGGCGACGTCCGCCTGCTCGACGCAGAACTGCTGGTCGCCCTCGTCGCGGTGAAGGACGAGCCGACCGAGCTCGCGCACGAGCTGCTGTCACTGATGAGCATCACCGCCCGCAAGACGCGGCTGTTCCGAGCCGCCGCCCTGCAACTGCTGCTGCTCGCGGTGGCGGTCACGGTCCTCGTACCGCTGCAGCACTACGTCTGACCAGGCCCCGGGGCGAGTCGCCAGCACCGCCAGGCATCGTCGGCCGCCCCGGGCCCTATCCGCATCACACGAGACAGGACCCCGCCATGCCCCGCATCCCCTGGACCCCCGAACAGCGGCAGGCCGAGATCGACGGCCTCGCGTCCACGCTCGGCACGACCGAGCGTTCCCTGCTGACCGCGAACCGGATCGCCGCCGACCTGTCCGCCACGGTCGAACACCGCGAGCAGGCCCGTATCTCCGCCGGTTGGTACGGCGAGCAGGTGGTCGAGTACACGCGCCTGCTCGACGGACTGCGCTCGGGCAAGGACCCCGGCGACCTCGGCTACCCGCGCTGACCGGCCGCTCTCCCCGGTCCCGGACCCCGCACCCCCGGGGCCTCGGAGGGCGACCGAACCGGCCACCCGTCCCGATCCGCCAACACAAGAGGTTCGCCCCGGAGCGACCGCCAGCACCGCCAGGCATCGTCGGCCGCCCCGGGCCCTATCCGCATCACACGAGACAGGGACCACCATCATGACCGAGAACGTCGAGACCATCCGCCGAAAGGCCACGATCCCCACGCCCGAGGCCGTCGCCGCCACCCTCGCGGTGGCGTACGACGTCATCTCCCCCCGCCACGGACGCACCGGCCCGTTCGCGAGCCTGCACGGCGCCACGGTCGCCGCCACCAACCTGGTCCTCGCCGAAACCCCCGACGCGTGGACCCGCGCGGTCGACCTGGTCGACCGCCGCGAGATCGAGATCGACCACGGGATCGGCGCGTGGGTCGGCAGCGGAATCTGCGTGGAGATCTCGGCGCCCTCGCTCGTCGGGGTTCACGACGCCACCACCGGCTGGTACCACCGCGGCGTCCCCGCCGACGAGATGGCCCCGGACGCCCGCGCGTGGGCGGTGGAGATGCTGCGTGTGCAGTACGGCGCCGCGCGCGACGCCTGGTCCAATCTCGCCGCCGAGACCGTCGCCCTGGTCGCCGGTCACAACCCCGCCTGTTACGACCACTCGATCGTGCCCGGCGAAACGGCGTGCGAGCGGTGCACGGCCGCGCGATCGACCGACACCTCGCCCGCGGTCCCACCCGCCGACGCCCGCACCGACATCGACATCGACATGCGGATCGTCTCGTTCGGCTACGGACACGGACCCGCCCCGATCGCCGACCTGACCTACGACCTCCGCAGGGGCTTCCGTAACCCGCACGCGGACCCGACCATGCGCGCGATGACCGGCCTGGACCACCCGGTGTACGACCACGTCCTCGTCACCCCCGGCATCGAGTTGGTGGCCCGGTCCGCCGCCGACCTCGCCGCGGACCTGCGCATCGAGTTGGCCGGCGGGCCGATCACCGTCGCGGCCGGGTGCGTCGGAGGCAGGCACCGCTCCGTCGGACTCGCCCGCCGCGTCGCCGAGTTGCTCACCAAGCGCGGCGCCGTTGTCGAGCTGATCCACCGCGACGTCCACTGGCCGCTCATGGACGACAACCGGCACACCGCCTCGGCCGCGCCGGGCCGGTAGCCCGCGCGACCGCGGTCCCGACCGGACCCACCCGGCCCGGCCAGGACCGCGGTCGCACGCAGCGACCCAACCCGACCACCCAGGAGCACACCATGTCGATCCTCACCTCACGCACCGGCGTCACCACCACCGGCGGGTGCAACGTCACCCTCGTCCCCAGCCAGGACTTCGGCTGGTTCGTCGTCTCCGCCTGCTGCACCGGCTGCCCCGCCGGTGAGACCTGGGACACCCAGGGCCGCGACACCCAAGCAGAGCGGGCACGCATCTCGGACACCGCCCGGACCTGGGCCGCCGGCCACGCCCAGACCTGCCGCGCACCGCGCCCCAACACCACCCTCGGCCTCTGCCGGTAACCCCTGCAACTGCGGTCCCGGCCGGACCCACCCGGCCCGGCCGGGACCGCCCGCGACATCAAACGCGAACGCATCGTCGACCAGCAGTGGTTCGAGACCCCCAGCGGCACAGCCGCCACGCGCAAGGCGAACTGCCTCATGCAGCAAGGGGCCGCAGAGGCCATCGCGTGAAATCCCCCACCGCACTGCACGATCGGATGAGATGCCGGTGACCGACACGACTGTGGCCCCGGGCCTCGTGCCCGGGGCCATCCCCATGGCTCAACCCTCTCGTTCCGCGTTCGACCGGATCACGGCCGCACTCCGGAATCGTGGACAACGCAACAGCGGGCCGAACTGGCAGTGCCCCGCCCATGACGACAACAATCCGTCGCTTGCCGTTTCTCGCAGCAGCGACGGCATGGCCGCCGTGCTCTATTGCCACGCGGGCTGCTCGGTCGAAGCCGTGGTCGATGCCCTCGGGATGACACTCGCCGATCTGTACGACGAACCACGCGGGGAATTGCGTGGTGTCCGCCGTCGGAAGGTCGCGGACTATCCGTACTGCGACGAGAACGGCGAGGTTCTCTTTCTCGTAGAGCGTTGGGAGCCCGGGAAGAACGGCCACGCCAAGGACTTCCTGCGGTCCCGACCCGGCGGCGAATACGGCACCAAGGGCATCCGCCAGGTCCTCTATCGACTGCCCGCCGTCCTGCAGGAGGCCGCCGCCGGCGGCACCATCCTCGTGGTCGAGGGCGAGAAGGACGTCGACAGCCTGACCGCCCTCAGCACGGTGGCCACCTGCAACCCGGGCGGCGCCGGGAAATGGCGGGAGGAGTACAGCCACGCTCTGCGCGGTGCCAGCTTGGTCGTCGTCATCGCCGATCGGGACGAGCCGGGCCGCAGGCATGCCGCGCAGGTAGCGGATTCGTTGCGTCGGTCCGGGGTTCCCGTGTCGGTGAAGGAACCGGCGAGCGGCAAGGATGTCACCGATCACCTTGCCGCCGGACTTGGTTTTGACGATCTCGTGGACACCGATCCGCGTCCCACAATTCCCACAATGCCTCCACGATCCCACGATTCGGGATCGGCTCACGTTTCTGGGGATTCCGGGACGCGGATCGACGACGAGTGGGACGAGCCGATTCCCGTCGACGTCCGACCGCTGCCGCCATTTCCGACACAACGTCTCGGCGAACTCGCCGAATTCGTCGACGCGACGGCCGCGTCGCTCCAAGTCCCGCCGGACCTGGTGGCGTTCGCCGCACTGGCAACAATCTCGACGGCGACCGGTGGGCGCCGTCAGGTGCGCGTCAAGCCGGACTGGCACGAGTCGCTTGCGCTCTACCTGGCTGCTCTTGCCGATTCATCCGACAAGAAGACGCCCGCGCTCAACGCCGCGGCGGCGCCGCTTCGTCGGATCGAGACAGAGCTGATCGAGGCGGCCCTGCCCGATCTTGAGGCAACCGCCCAGGAAATCCGGATCACACAGGGTCGGATGGCCAAGGCCGAGCAGAAGGCCGCCACTTCGGATCGTCCCGAGGACGCACTCTCGGATGCCGAGTCCGCGCGGATGAAGCTGCTTGAGCTGGGCGAGACTCCCGCTCCCCCGCGGTTGCTCATCCGGGACGCCACTCTCGAAGCGATCAGCATGCGCATGTCCGAGAACGGTGGCCGCATCGGCACGCTCGCGTCGGAGGCCGGGCTGCTCAAGGTCGCGGCCGGGATGTACGGCAACAAGGGCCAGGCCAACACGGACCTCCTGCTGGAGGCATACACCGGCAGCCCGTACACGATCGACCGAACCGGTCGGGCGTCCGCGCGCATGGACCGCACGTTCATCGCCATCGGTCTGCTCATCCAGCCCGGCGTCCTGGCCGGCATCGAGACGAAGAATCCGGAGTTCCGCGAGAACGGCCTCCTGGGCCGCTTCCTGTACGCCCGCCCCGCACCGACCACGGAAGACACCTTCGACTCGCCGCCGGTCCCACCCGAGATCGCCGCCACGTACGCCCGGCGCATCCGCGCCGTGGTCGAACGCGTCTGGAGCCACGACCAGGTCCTCACACTCGAACTCGACGAAGGCGCCCGAGCGCTCTTCGCCGACTTCTACAACGACTTCGCCCGCCGCCGAAAGCCCGGCGGCGACCTGCACGCCGTCGCCGACTGGGCAGGCAAGTTCCGAGGCCAACTCATCCGCATCGCCGCATGCCTCACCGTCTACGAGGCCCCCTCATCGACGCTGATCACGCGAGATCGCATGGCCGATGTCCTCGCTCTAGCCCCGTACCTGATCGCCCACGCCAAGGCCGTCTTCGACCTGATGGGAGCGGACAGTGAAACCCGTCTGACTCCGCTGCGCGACATGCTCACCTGGCTGCGGGGCCGACCTGAGCCGACCGGCGACTTCTCCGCCCGTGATGTGTGGCAAGCCGTGAAGGGGCGGCGTTGGGCGAAGGAGATGGACGACATCTCCGGTGCGTTGAACGATCTCGAAGAACACGGATGGATCGCTCAACTCCCCCCTCCAGAACGCGAACCCAGAAGCAGGGGTCGCAAGCGGTCTCCGAGGTTTTTGGTCAACCCACACATCGCGGCCGTCGACGCGTGACGGAGGCTCAACGGGGCGTACAGCAATGTCCGGCGCCTGAACGCCAGTTGTCTTTTGCGCTCCAGCCGGACCGGTAAGCTCGGCCCCGCAACAAACCCCACCTGTGCCGGGCGCATCGTGACCTCCGCGCGGGGCCCACGAACACGTGAGCCCAAAACCAGGAGGGGGTGATTTCGCTGACGACGGCCCAGTGGCTTAGGAAGCGAGATCTGCGCAGTCTTGCCGGGCGATCCGTTGCAGCGGTTCGTAGGTGGGCGGCCACGATCTACACGCTGCTACGTGTGGTCTGGGACCTCTACAACGGCAATGGCCCTGGCAGCTGATGCCACCAGGCCACTGCGTTGAATGACACGTGGGCCCCGTCCTTGCTACCAGGCTGGCGGGGTCTTCGTGTGTTTGGTGGTGGTCAACCAAGGCCGACGACACCACCGCTGACTTCGTCCCACGATGGGACAAGGCTAGATTCTATGCTCATTAGAACTCAACTCGTAGACGCCGCGTCTCCGGATTGAGACGCCCGCCCGAAACGGTCATGGGCGAGGAAGCCCAGTACATTCCGTCGCTGAACGCCACCACAGGCGCAGTTCTCGCGCCCCGGTGGGACGACGGCCGTGGGACGGCTCATGGGACGAAACGCAGTCAAAATCTGGGAATCCAGGGGTCACAGAGCGCCACTCACGAGGCATGTGCGCAGGTGGCAAGCCTAGGCCGCCCCGTCCGCAGTCCTCCTAAAGCGGGTGTCGCAGGTTCAAATCCTGCTGGGGGCACCGTGCCCGTACGGGTGGGAAACCCCGGCTTCGGCCGGGGTTTCGGTGTTTGTGGGGTCGCCTCAGGTCGTGGGGCTCACCTCGGCGGTGCCGGCTCGGTCGTACAGGGCGGCGATGTCGGGGCCGAAGTAGCTGCTGTACGAGGTGAGGTCGTCGCCGCCCTGCTCGTAGCCGCCGATCACGCCGATCACCGTGCCGCGGTCGTTCGCGGGGTCGATGTCCGTGATCATCGGGCCGCCGCTGGTGCCCGCCGGGAAGCCCGCGCAGTCGAAGCGCAGTTGGGTGTCGGAGTAGGCCGCGGTGGTGTTCTGGCAGCCGATCGGCTCGTCCTCGTCGTCCGGGTAGCCGACCAGCCGCGCCGGCCGCGAAGGCGAGGAGCCGAAGGCGAGTCGTTCGGCGCCCGTGACGGTCTCGATCCGCTCGTCCGAGCCCGGGCGGCGGACCTGAAGGAAGGCGACGTCGTAGGCCGGGTCCCCGTCGGTGACCCAGCGCGGATCCACGTCGATCCGGGACGGGACCCACACGCCGTACGGCATCACGCCGTCGTGATAGCCGGGCGCGAAGGCGATGTCGGTCGTGAAGGCGTCGCCGTACACGCAGTGCGCGGCGGTGACCACCAGGTTCCGATTCGGCGACTGCACCACGGTCGCGGTGCAGAAGTGCTCCGGGTCCTCCCCGTCGCCCGCACGCAACAGCGCGCCGATCGCCGGAGTCGCCGCGATCGTGCTCGCCTGGAGCGGTTCGGACGCCGGCAGCGGCTCGACCTCGGTCGAGGACTCGGTGGGCACCGGGGGCGCGGGCGCCGAGGGCGCATCGGTGGGCGCCGCGCCCAGCAGGTTCGCCGCGGTCCGGTCGCCCTCCGCGGGGTCCGGGAGGTGGTAGCCGCGGGAGGTGTCGCCGGTGCCGCGCGCTCGCGGATGGCCGGAGATCCGCCCGCCCGACGCCAAGGCGACCGCCACCAGCACCGCGAGCACACAAAGGGCGATACCGATCGCCGGTCGACGCCTGCGCGGGTTCGCCCGGGCATCCGCAGCCAGTCGGGACACTCGACCACCAATCTCAGCGGGTTACGGCCTCGGTTGTGGACGCTACCGGCTGGGTGGATACCCCGGTGGGGAGGAATCAGACCGATTGCCCGCACGGTCACCGGGTCGTGACGAAGTGTTCCTCCGACCGTCGCCCCAACGGGTGGGAGGTGGGCGACGGTCGCAGGAATCCCCCGCTTTTCTTCGTGTGCCGGCCCGGCGCCGTCTCTCCAAACGCGCCTGGCGACCCTGCGACCGTATCCCGAGGGCCGGCGACATCGGCACCCCGGTATGGGTGATTTATGACTGCCTTAAGAAACTTCCATGGTCCGTGCACCCTTTTCGAAGGCGCGTCCGGACCGGCCCGCCCGCATCCGGGCGGCCGGATCATGCCCTCGTGCCCCGGGCCCGGCGCTGCCACACTTTCCTTGTTCCACGAGGGCGGCCGGAGAGGCGGGGGTACCGATGGCTGGGTCCGAGGACTCGTGGTGGACGGTGCGTGCTCGGCTGCGGCTGATCTGGGTGCCGTGCGTGGCGGTCATGATCGCCACCGTCGCCGCGCTGGTGGTGGGCCTGACCCTGGACGGCGACGCGCGCTCACGCGGCCTGCTCCTGGTGCTGGGCATCGATCTGCTGCTCGTGGTCGGGTCGACGGTGCTGATCGAGAGCGCCTTGCGGCGTACGGTCGAGCAACCGCTCGCCCGGTTGGCCGATCCGACCCGGGAGCCGCCGGCCGGGCGCTACGACAGTCGCGAGTTCGACCGGATCGCCGACGTCATGGCGGCCCTGCGCGACCGGGCCAGGGACGGCGAGGACCGGGCGCACCGCGACCGCGCGAGGGTCGCCCGGCTGACCGAACTGCTCGCCGAACGGGACCGGACGCTGGACGGCGAGCGCACGCGGTCCCGCGAGCTGGTCCGCGAACTGGCCGAGCTGCGCGGCCGGGTCGAGGAACACGCGCGGCGGGCCCGGCTCGCCCAGGCCGACCTGGATCGCTTCGCGTACGCCGCGACGCACGACATGCAGGACCCGCTGCGGCGGATCGTCTCGTTCGGCCGGATGCTCCAGGAGCGCTACGAGGACGTGCTGGATCGACGCGGCCGGCAGTACATCGACTTCACCATCGACAACGCCCGCCGGCTGCAGATGCTGATCGACGAGATGGTCACCCTCACCGAGGTGGGCCGCTCACGCGCGGAGAACGCCGAGGTCGACCTGGGCGAACTGGTGCGGCAGACCTGGCTGGACATGGCGGACCAGGTGGAGGACACCGGCGCCGAGCTGGAACACGGGCGACTGCCGGTGGTCGAGGCCGATCCCGGGCTGCTGGCCACGCTGATCCGGCATCTGCTCGGCAACGCGGTGAAGTTCCAGCGCCCGTACGAGCAGCCGCGGGTGCGCGTCGACGCCGAGCCCGCCGCCGCCGGGTGGCGGATCACCGTGACCGACAACGGGATCGGCATCCCCACCGAGGCGGCGGAACGGGTGTTCGCGGCCTTCCAACGCCTGCACCCGCGCGAGACCTACACCGGCAGCGGCATCGGGCTCGCGATGGCCAAGCGGATCGTCGAACAGCACGGCGGCCGGATCGCCGTGGACACCGACCACACCGAGGGCGCCCGAATCGCCTTCACCCTGCCGGGCCACGTCGACGAACCCGACGGACCCAAGTCGGGCGGCGCCGGCCCGGACCCGAACGCGGTGCCCGGCCACCCGGTGGATCCGGCCGAAATCGCCGAGCCGATCGGGCCCGCCGAACCGGTCGTGGCGAACTCCGCACTCGTTGAACCCGTTCGCTTCACGGATCCGTCGAACCACGAGCCGCTCGCGTACGTTTCCGTTGCATCGGCGCCGCGTGACCGGCCGGCGTCGGGGACGACGACGGAGGCACCCGATGCGAACGACCGACCCGAACACCGAGCCGACCGGCACCCCACCGACGACCACGGTCGCCCGGACCGGTAGGGCCGAGCCGACCCGGCGGGTCCTGGTCTGCGGCGCCGTCGTGGCCGCCGCCGGAGCGACCCTGGTGGCCTGCGGCAGCGACGACGGCGACTCGAAGGACAAGTCCTCCGACGGCTCCGGCGGCGACAAGACGCTCGGTCCGGTCGGCGACGTGCCGGTCGGCGGCGGCAAGATCTACGACGACGCCAAGGTCGTGGTCACCCAGCCCACCGCCGGCGACTTCAAGGCGTTCACCGCGGTGTGCACCCACCAGCAGTGCCTGGTCGGCAGCGTGGCGGCGGGCAAGATCAACTGCCCGTGCCACGGCAGCAGTTTCGACGCGAGCACGGGTGCGGTGCTCGGCGGCCCGGCCCCGCGCCCGCTCGCCGCGAAGCAGATCACGGTCACCAACGGCCAGGTCGTCCTCAAGCCCGCGTAGGTCGGGGCGCCGAGCCCGGTGGGCCGGTCCGCGCCGCGCGGGTGGTGGACCGCCCGCGCGGCTATGGTTTCCGCTCCCGCTTCGTGATTGCGTACCCGAGCCCGTCCCGGGCCAGGACGCGATGCGGAGGACCCCACCCATGACGACGACACCGCCGACCCCGCGGCCGAGCCTGGATCTGCTCGACGGCGACTGGTACGCGAACGGCCCCTATCCGGACTACGCGTGGTTCCGCGAGCACGAACCGGTCGCCTGGGACGCGGGCAACGAGCTGTGGGGCGTCTTTCGGTACGCGGACGTCAAGGATGTCGAGGCGCGCAGCGACCACTTCGTCAACTCCGACCGGAGCAAGGGTGGTTACCGCCCGAACCTGCCCGCCGACCCGGCGATCATCGGCCTGGACAACCCGCTGCACAACAAGCGGCGCAGGCTGGTCAGCAAGTGGTTCACCCCGCGCGGCGTGCGCGAGTGGGAGGAGCACGTGCGCGCGACGTGCGTGGAGATCCTGGACGCCGCCGTGGCCAAGGGCACCGTGGAGGTGGTCGGCGACCTCGCCTCGGTGTTGCCCGCGAAGATGATCGGCCGCCTGCTGGGCTTCCCGGACGAGGACTGGCCGCGACTGCGCGACTGGTCCGAGCGCACCATCGCGCTCGGCGGCGGCCCGCGCTACCTGAGCGAGGACGGCCGGGCCGCGGCGGGCGAGTTCATCCGGTCGGCGCTGGGGCTGTACGAGGCGAAGAAGGCGTGTCCGGCCGACGACGTGATGTCGGTGTGGACCACGGCCCACATCGACGGCGAGCCGGTGGGGCCGGCCGACGTGGCGAGCGACTGCCTGCTGCTGCTCGACGGCGGCGCGGAGACCACCCGCACGGTGATCGCGCGCACCTTCCTGTATCTGCTCGAACACCCGGAGCAGTGGGAACTGCTGCGCGCGGGCGCCGACCTCGCGGTCGCGACGGAGGAGTTCATCAGGTACAGCACGCCGATCCACAACATGTGTCGGGTCGCGGTCGGAGACCAGCGCATCGGTGACACGGTGATCCCGGACGGACACCAGGTGGTGCTGATGTACGGCTCGGCCAACCGCGATCCGGCGGTGTTCGCCGAGCCCGAGCGGTTCGACGTGACGCGCACGCCCAACGACCACATCACCTTCGGTTTCGGCACGCACTTCTGCCTGGGTGCGCCGTTGGCCCGGCTGGAGATCCGGGTCTTCTTCGAGGAATTGCTCGCCCGGGTGCGCGAGCTGCGGGCGGTCCCGGACAGCGCGGTGGTCCAGATGCCGAACGCGTTCGTGTACGGGATCCGCGAGGCGCACGTGGAGCTGATCGGCTGAGTCGCCCGCCCGCCCGTCCGCTTGGGGCGTCGAACGAGTCGCGTGCGGCGTCGAACGAGGCGCGCGGGGTCGAACAAGTCGCGTGCGGCGTTGAACGAGTATTTCCGGGAAAAGGGATAGAGGGGAGTTTTCACCACAAAATTAAGTGTTGGGAGGCGACCATGACGGGCTTGTTGGACGAAGGATTGCCGGTCGATCACCGGCTCGGACAGGTCTACCGGTACGGCGGCGGGTTCATGGGGCTCGTGCTGATCACGTTCGGTGTCCTGGGCTTCACGAACAACGTCGGTTTCTTCTCCACCACCGGGCGCCAGGTCGCCGGGATGTCCACCAACGGCGCGCTGAGCCTGATCTCGGTCGTGGTCGGCGCGATCCTGATCATCGGCGCGATCATCGGCGGCAACACCGCCTCGACCGTGAACATCGTGGTGGGCGCGCTGTTCGTGATCAGCGGTTTCGTCAACCTGGGCCTGATCGGCACCCCGGACATCAACTATCTGTCCTTCGAGATGCCGAACGTGATCTTCAGCTTCGTGGTCGGCCTGCTGGTGATGACGTTCGGTTTGTACGGGAGGGTGAGCGGCCATCTGCCGCACGACAACCCGTACTGGCGCTCGCGCCACCCGGCGCAGGCGGCGCGCGAGGACGCCTTCCGCAACCGGGCCTCGGTGCTCTCCCGCGACGGGGCATCGGCGCTCGGCGGCGGCCCGACCCGACCCGGCGTCGCGGGTGGTCACCGGTAGGACCGCGGCGGGTCCGGCGGGTGGGCAGCGGACCGCATGTGCGTCGGCGCCGGATCGGCTC